>CAZNUF010000157.1:0-3730 GCA_964576125.1 uncultured Ruminococcus sp.
CCCTTCCGGCCGCAGAGCCAGTCCGCCAGCTTTTCCGTCAGCTCGCCGCTGTCAAACAGGCCGTGGAGATAGGTGCCAAACACATTTCCGCTGCGGCAGCCGTCCGCCCTGCCGTCCTCCAGCAGGCAGAACGGCTCTCCCCGGACCTCCGTCGTTCCCATGTGAATTTCATAGCCATCCAGTGCGGCCTGCTCCAGCGGTCCGCCGCTGACCCGGGCCCGGACACGGGTCCGGGTCTTCTCCGGCTCAAACGCAGTCCTGCACGGCAGGAGTCCCATCCCCCGCAGGGCCGTCAGGGCGCCCTCCGCGCCGTGGAGGTCCGTGATCTCCTCGCCCAGCATCTGATAGCCGCCGCAGACCCCCAGTACCGGCGTTCCCCGGGCGGCCAGCTTCTGTACCGCCGCCTCCAGGCCGCTCTCCCGCATCCACAGCAGGTCCGCCATAGTGCTCTTGGTGCCGGGCAGGATGACCATGTCCGGGATGCCCAGGCGGTCGGGCCGGTCCACGTAGCGTACTCCCAGGCTGGGGTGGCTCTCCAGGGGAGAAAAATCGGTGAAATTGGAAATGCGGGGCAGGCGGATCACCGCAATGTCCACCGCCTTATGGACGTGGGTCTTGTCCAGACAGGGGGCCAGGGAGTCCTCATCGTCCACGTCCACGTGAAGGTAGGGGACCGTTCCCAGCACGGGGATACCAGTCAGCTCCTCCAGCTGGACAAGGCCCGGCCGCAAAATTTCTGGGTCGCCCCGGAACTTGTTGATGATGAGGCCCTTGATGCGGGCCCGTTCGTCCGGCTGCAGCAGGGCCACCGTGCCGTAGATCTGGGCAAACACGCCGCCCCGGTCGATGTCTCCCGCCAGCAGCACTGGCGCGTCCACCAGCTCCGCCAGACCCATGTTCACGATGTCGTCCGCCCGCAGGTTGATCTCCGCCGGGGAGCCCGCGCCCTCCATGACGATGAGGTCGTTCTCTGCCGCCAGGCTTTCGTAAGCCGCCAGCACCTCTGGAATCAGCTGCTTCTTGTACCGGAAATACTCCGCCGCCGTCATCTGACCGCGAATTTCTCCGTTGACGATGACCTGGCTGCCAGTGTCGCTGGAGGGCTTCAGTAAAATGGGATTCATGCGCACGTCCGGCTGGATACCGGCGGCCTCCGCCTGCATCACCTGGGCCCGGCCCATCTCCAGGCCCTGCCGGGTCACATAGCTGTTCAGCGCCATATTCTGACTTTTAAAGGGGGCCACCCGCCAACCGTCCTGCCGGAACACCCGGCACAGTCCGGCGCACAGCAGGCTCTTCCCCGCCCCGGACATGGTGCCCTGCACCATGATGCACTTTGCTCTGCTCATCGGAGCACCTCCCTCAGCGCCTCCACCAGACGCTGGTTATCCATTCGTGTCCGCACCGCGGTGCGGTACCATGTGTCGTCCAGGCCCACATAATTTCCGCAGTTCCGAAGCAGAATGCCCTGCCGGGCCAGCGGTTCTTCCAAGGGCCGGGGGCTCTGAAACAGCAGATAGTTGGCCTCCCCCGGGATCACCCGCAGGCCCAGGCCAGTCAGCCGCCGGAACAGCCATGCCCGCTCCGCCGCCGTCAGTTCCCGCACTTGCCGTACATACTCCGTCTCCCGCAAGGCAGCTACGCCCGCTGCCTGTGCCAGAGATGAAACGGCCCACGGCTGTCCCGCGCGGCGCATTTGCTCCAGGAAATCGGTGTCGGCGCACAGTGCGTATCCCAGGCGGACGCCCGCCATGGCGTACAGCTTCGTAAACGCCTTCAGCAGCAGGAGGTTCGGGAACCTCCCCAGGTCTCCTTTTCTGGTGTGGTCCTCGGGCGTGTCCAGAAAGGCACCGAAGCACTCGTCCAGCACCAGCAGCGTCCCGGTCTCCCGGCATCGCTCCAGAATTTGTGTCAGTAGCGCGGGGCCGGTGGTCACACCAGTGGGATTGTTGGGCTCACAGAGGAACACCATGTCCGTCTCCGGCGTGATGGCGGCCGGAAAGCCTTCGTCCAGCGCAAAGCCCGTTTCCGCCCGCAGGATGAAATGCTCCACCGTGCAGCCCACTGTCTCCAGCGCCGCCTCGTATTCCACGAAAGTGGGTGCCGTCACCAGCGCCCGGCGGGGCCGCCGGGCCAGCACTGCCCGGAAGATCAGGTCCGCCGCGCCGTTCCCGCAGAGGATGTGCTCCGCCGGGACGCCCTCATGGTCGGAGAGCGCGGCCCGCAGCTCCCGGCACAGCGGGTCGGGGTAGCGGTCCGCCTGTGACGCTGCGTCCCGCAGGGCCGCCTGCACGCCCAACGGGACGCCCAGGGGGCTGATATTTGCCGAAAAATCCAGCGGCGGACAGTCGTGGGCCAGGGCGAAGCCCGCCCAGTCGCCGCCGTGCGTCAGTGTTTGCTTCATACCGTTCTCCCTCAAATGCGGCACAGTCCGAACCGGACCGCCCCGCACACGGCCAGCAGCAGGACGCTTCCGGCCACCATCATCCGAATGGTCCGCAGAAT
The DNA here is from genome assembly GCA_964576125.1 of uncultured Ruminococcus sp. GTDB lineage: Bacteria > Bacillota > Clostridia > Oscillospirales > Acutalibacteraceae > Ruminococcoides. Next base: position 2,506 of record CAZNUF010000157.1, read on the forward strand.
ATCCCCGTTCTCCACCGGGCGCAGTCCGTCGCCGATGGTAGGCTTGTCATACAGCTCTCCAAAATACCAGGCTGGTCCCGCCAGCTGAACACCCAGAGAACCCGCGCAGGCCGCCTCCGTCTGGGCGGAATTGGGGCTGGCGTGACAGCGGCGGTCCCGCCGCCAGATGCGCCAGGCGCCCCTCCAGTCCTGCCCGGTCAGCGCTGCTGCGGCGACCCAGCAGAGGGCCGAGATGCGGGCGGGGACGTAATTGGCCGCGTCGTCCAGCTTTGCCGCCGCCCGGCCAAAATACAGATATTTCTCATTTTTGTAGCCCACCATGCTGTCCATGGTGTTGACGGCCTTATACATGAGCGCCAGCGGCGCGCCGCCCAGGAACATATAGAGCATGGGCGCGGCCACGCCATCGGAAAAGTTTTCCGCCACCGTTTCCACGGCGGCCTTGATGACGCCCTCCGCCGTCAGCCGGTCCGTGTCCCGTCCGACGATGCGCCCCACCGCTCGTCTGGCGGCGGGCAGGTCCTCCTTCTGGAGCTCCTTCCAGACATTCCGGCTCTCCGCCGCCAGGTCCCGCATGGCAAGCGCCTGCCAGCACCAGAGCGTCTGTACCGCAAAGCCCGCCAACCGGTGGAGCCGCGATGCCAGCAGGCAGATACCGCCCGTGACCAGCAAGGTACCCAGCGGCAGTCCCGCCGCCAGACACAGCCCCGCCCGGAACTCCCCTTTCGGCGTCTTGGGGAACCTGGTACGGAGGAATTTCTCCGCCCAGGTGATCACCTTTCCCATATAGACAACTGGGTGGGGCATCCACGCCGGGTCTCCCAGAAAACAGTCGAGGATAAAGCCGCAGACCGCGGCTTTGAAAATCAGCATATACTTTCGCCTTTCGTATACCGCACTTCCCGCAGCAGCCGGAGCTTCCGTTTGGACTTCCAGAGATTTTCCTCCCAGTCCAACACATATCCCCCGCCGCAGGGGGCGTTCCAGTCGAAATACCCCCGCTCCGGCAGGGCAAACCGCTCCATCACCGCCATCAGCACGCCGCCGTGGGCCACCAGCACCAGCAGGGGCTCCTCCCGGACAGCCGCGCCCTCTACCAGATCAGAAAACGCGGCGCAAACTCTCTCACAGAATTCCCCCCGGCTCTCTCCGCCGGGGCAGCGCCCCTGGCAGCCGCCGTCCACCCACGCCCGGTAGTCCGGGTCGTGCTCCATCTCCACGTAAT
>CAZNUF010000158.1:0-3716 GCA_964576125.1 uncultured Ruminococcus sp.
GACTGAAAGATGTTGTGAGAATAATTCGGAATGCGTAATTCGTAATTCGGAATTATAAAATAGATGAACACTGACGTAGGGACACGGCATCCTTGACGTCCCGAAACGTTACCGATATATCAATATAAATTCAGGAAAACAAACCTTTCAAAACAACACGCACTATTATAAATTCGGAACGTAGTGACCGTTAATTCCGCATTAAAAAAAGGGAGAGAGATGAAAATGGAATTACTCAATCAGATTGCTGAAAACATCGACGAGTTCCTGTGGGGCGTGCCGATGATTCTGATTTTGCTCGGAACTCATATTTTTATGACGGTACGGACAAAATTCATTCAGCGCAAAACACTCAAGGCTATCAAGCTTTCGGTGACAAAGGACCCCGACGTTGACGGCGACATAAGTCCGTTTCAGGCACTTACAACTGCGCTTGCCTCAACAATCGGAACAGGCAACATCATCGGCGTGGGTACTGCAATCGCCCTCGGCGGTGCAGGTGCGGTGCTGTGGTGCTGGCTTACAGGTGTTTTCGGCATTGCAACAAAGTACGCCGAGTCGCTTATCGCCGTAAAATACCGTGTCAAGACAAAGGACGGCAAAATGCAGGGCGGCGCAATGTACGCAATCGAGCGTGGACTTCACCCGAAAATCGGCGGCAAAAAACGCAGTATGAAGTGGCTTGCAATCCTGTTTGCAGTCTTTGCGGCTCTGGCTTCATTCGGAATCGGCTGCGGCGTTCAGACAAACGCTATTTCAAATATTATGGACAGCACCTTTAATCCGAACGGCGAGCTTAAGCTTAACCTGTTCGGCAGTGAGGTTTCAACCGTTGCATTAATTGCAGGCATTATCGTTGCAATCTGTGTTGCTCTCGTAATCTTCGGCGGTATCAAGGCGATTTCAAAGGTGTGCGAAAAGCTTGTGCCGTTTATGGCTATAATGTACGTTGTCGGCTGTGTTGTTATCCTCATTATGAACAGCGACGTTCTTTGGCAGACTGTCTGTACAATCGTAGGCTCTGCATTTTCTCCTGCCGCTGTCGGCGGCGGACTTGTCGGCTCGGGCGTTATGCTTGCGGCTCGCTACGGCGTTGCAAGAGGTCTTTTCAGCAACGAGTCGGGTATGGGCTCTGCTCCGATTGTAGCCTCTGCCGCTCAGTCGAGAAACCCCGTAAGGCAGGCTATGATTTCGGCTACCGGCACATTTTGGGATACCGTTGTTGTGTGTCTTATGACAGGTCTTGTAATAGTAAGCTCCTGCATTAAGAATCCGCAGATTGACACAGTAAGCGTTGAGGGCGGCAAGCTCACCTCGGCGGCTTTTGCACAGATTCCCGTTATCGGAACTCCGATTCTCGTTGTGGGAATTGTCCTGTTTGCGTTCTCGACAATCCTCGGCTGGTCCTACTACGGCGAAAGGTGCATTGAATACCTCTTTGGCAGAAAAGGCGTTCTGCCCTACAAGCTGATTTTCGTTGCGGTTCTGCTTATCACTCCGATAACTGCGCTCGACTTTGTCTGGACAATGTCCGACATTTTCAACGCACTTATGGCTCTGCCAAATATTATTGCGGTTATTGCTCTCTCTCCCGTTATCGTAAAGGAAACTAACTACTATCTATACGGCAAGCGGCTTGATGAATTTGACAAAACGCCGATTCCCGTTGTTGATAAATAAAAAAGGTAATACATACACCGCCCGAACGATTTATTCTGTTCGGGCGTTTGTGTTGTTTTAAATTCAGGTTGCATTTGCAAAATTCGGTGGTATAATAGTTTTATGAAATTTACATCAGGAGTGCCGTGACCGTTATGAAAAAATTTATCGAGTATTTTACCGACGAGCACCTTGCGCTTTTGCGCAGTCAACTGCTTTTTTCGGGACTTACCGACCACGAAATTTTTATGTTCATTCAGTATTCCCAGCCGTTTTACGCAAGCATCAGGGACGGAAAATCAATCCGCATTGCAGGCGAGTACAGCCATATGACGGGCGTTGTGATTTCAGGCAGTGCTCACCTCTACACGGTTGACTATGACGGCAACAAAACGCTCTTAAAATCAATCGGCAGTGCAGACAGCTCGACAATTTACTCAATGTTCGACTACTACAATTCACTTTTAGAGCTTACCGCAAACGAGGACAGCGAGCTGATTCTTATTCCGCCCGAAAAGATTTTTATTGCAGAGGAAAAGCTTGCGATAATTCAGCAGAAAATTGTTGTGAATATGATAGCCTCACAGCGGCAGGCGTTTCTTGACCTTTCGGAGCACCTTTCGTGTCTGTCGCAGAGAAACATCAGGGATAAGATTTTAAAATTTCTGAAAATCCACTGCGAACGTGAGCATTCCTACAGCTTTACCGTTCCGTTTTCACGTGAGGAGCTTGCAAACTACCTTGCGGTTGACAGGGCTTCGCTTTCACGCTCACTCGGCGAGCTGAAAAGCGAGGGCATTCTTGATTTCAGAAAAAACAGGTTTACAATTTTAAAAACAAACATATTCAAGTATGAATAAAGGCGGCAGATTTATGGAGTTTCAAAATAAAAAAACAGCGTTAATTCTTGAGGGCGGCGCACTGAGGAGCTTTTTCACCTGCGGAGTGCTCGACTATTTTATGGAAAAGGACATTTACTTTCCCTGCGTGTGCGGCGTTTCGGCAGGCTCGCTTTGTGCAATCAGCTACCTTTCAAGGCAAATCGGGCGAACGGCTGAGGTGAATCTCAAATTTGTCAACGACAAACGCTATATGAGCCTGCACAGCCTGATTAAGGACAAGATGATTTTCAATTTTGACTTTCTGTTCGGCGAAATCAGCCACAACCTCGTACCGCTTGACTACGACACGTTTTACAACAGCACCGAGGAGTTTTTCGCCGTTGTCACCGATTGCGAGTCGGGCAAAAGCGTTGCCTGTGAAAAGGGCAAGTGCAGTGATATTTTAAAAGCTTGCAGAGCGTCGAGCAGTATGCCTGTTCTCTCGAAAATTGTGGAGCTTGACGGTCACAAGTACCTCGACGGCGGAACGGCGAACCCGATTCCGTTTGAGTGGGCGATTGAAAACGGCTATGAAAAAATCGTGCTTGTGCTGACAAGGGACATTGATTACCGCAAAAAGCCGCTTTCGGGAATGATAAAGAAGGTTTACGGGAAAAAGTATGCACAGTACCCCGAGCTTTTAAAGACAATCTACAACATTCCCGACCACTACAACAGCCTTGCAGAGCAGATTGTAAGGCTTGAAAACGAGGGCAGATTATTTGTTATCCGTCCCGACGAGCCTGTCAGGGTAAAGCGAATGGAGAAGGACACCAAAAAGCTTGAGGAGCTTTACGAAGTCGGCAGACGTGTTGCGGAGAACAGAATTGACAAGATGATTGAGTATTTATTTTAATTCGGAATGCGGAATGCGTAATTCGGAATTGAGGTCGAGTGGATAGGTTGGAATAATTCAGAAGTTGAGTTCCCGAATTAATTTATATGCGGCGTTGCCGCAGGTGTGATTTTTAGTGTTTTTACTAAATGTAGGGAACAAAACATCACCAATAAATCAAAATTTGTTGAGGAAACAAACTTATCCAAATAACACGCATTATTACAAATTCGGAGCGTAGCGACCATTAATTACGCATTTCGCTAAGATAATCTGATAAATTAAAATCTGACTGATATAACGGATTAAGAAAGGAATTATGAGGATGGGAAAAAGAACGC
>CAZNUF010000159.1:0-3665 GCA_964576125.1 uncultured Ruminococcus sp.
GTATAAAACAGTAAGATTAATAAGTGAATTTGTATCGCAATAGAAATCTTTAAGTTTTTCTGTATAGGTTTTAAAAGTGTTTTTGTTTTCAGAAATATAGTCAAGACAGTTTTCTATTGCGCTCATAAGTATGTATGACGGACTGCTCGTTTCAAAGACCGATAGATTTTCCTGCAATTTTTCGGACAATTCCAAATTATCAGTAAGCAACAAGGCTGTCTGCGTGAGTGACGGCAAAGTTTTATGTAAGCTGACTACAGCGGCGTCTGCACCGCATTTTACTGCCTCACTCGGGAATTTTTCAGAGAACGGAAAGTGTGCTCCGTGCGCTTCATCAACAAAAAGCATAACTCCGTTTTTATGACATATATCGGCAATAGCTTTAATATCAGATACAACACCCTCATACGTCGGAGAGGTTACTATAACAAGCTTTGTGTCATGATTCTTACTTAAAAGTGTTTCAAGCTTTTCAGGAGCAACAGAGGTGAAAACACCGTATTTTTCATCATATTCAGGTAAAATATATTCAGGATTAAGTCCGCAAAGTTCAATTGCATTGTAAACGGACTTATGACAATTACGTGCCATAATAATCTTATCGCCGAAATTTGTCATAGAACGGATTGAAGATAAAATTCCGCACGTTGAACCGTTTACAAGCATAAAAGCACGACTGACGTCATATAACATTTCTGCTTTCTTTTCAATTTCTCTTATACATCCGCAGGCGTTGTGAAGATTATCAAAACCGTCAATTTCGGTAATATCAATTCCATACGGAATTAAACCGTCATTTACAATATCTATTCTCTTATGTCCGGGCATATGAAAAGGATATATGCCGCTATCTTTGTAACTTTTGAGCTTATCGTACAGCATATATCCTCCAAATCTATTATTAGTTTGTGCCGAATTCTCTTAATTCAAGTCCTTTGTTGTGTTCAAGTGCCCAGTCAATGCTCCAGTAGCTTGTAAAGAGCAACAAATGATTGCCCTTTAAATCCTGAATACGCTTGGTGTCTGAAGCAAGGTCAAGCGTTTTGGGGTCAACATATTCATTTACAATCCATCTTATATATTCATAAGGAAGCGACTCCATAACAATATCTACATTGTACTCGTTTTCAAGACGATATTTCAGAACATCAAACTGAAGTACGCCGACAACGCCGACTATTACTTCCTCCATACCTGCGTCAAGCTCCTGGAAAATCTGAATTGCACCTTCCTGTGCAATCTGACTTGTTCCCTTGATAAACTGCTTGCGCTTCATTGTATCTTTCTGACGTACAAGGGCAAAATGTTCGGGTGCAAAGGTAGGAATACCCTTAAACTGTACCTTGTGGTTTGCAGAACAAATTGTGTCGCCGATTGAGAAAATACCCGGGTCGAATACGCCGATTATATCACCTGCATACGCTTCGTCAACAATTTCTCTCTCCTGCGCCATAATCTGCTGAGGCTGTGAAAGCCGCATTTTCTTGTTGCCCTGAATGTGGAACACTTCCATATTCTTTTCGAACTTACCGCTGCAAATTCGCATAAATGCAATTCTGTCACGGTGAGCTTTATTCATATTCGCTTGAATTTTGAATACGAATGCTGAAAAATCCTCTGACATCGGTTCAATCTCTTCGCTTACGGTTTCTCTCGGCAATGGTGATGTTGTAAGCTTTAAAAACTGTTCAAGGAACGGCTCTACACCGAAGTTTGTAAGAGCTGAGCCGAAGAATACAGGAGTGAGCTTGCCGTTTCTTACTGCGTCAAGGTCAAATTCATCACCTGCACCGTCGAGCAGCTCAATATCATCAAACAAATCCTGCTTGTGGTAATAGCCGATTGTATCTTCAAGCGACGGATCGTCAAGAGTCAGTTCCTCTTTTTCAACCTCTTTCTGACCGTTGTTAGCGGTAAATGAGAGGATTTTCCTTGATTTTCTGTCAAAAACTCCCTTAAATTCTTTACCTGAGCCGATAGGCCAGTTTATGGGATAGGTATTGATTCCAAGTACGTTTTCAATATCTTCAAGCAGGTCAAAGGGATTCTTGGCGTCCCTGTCCATTTTATTAATAAAGGTAATAATCGGAATATTGCGCATAACGCAGACTTTAAAAAGCTTAATTGTCTGCTTTTCAACACCCTTCGAGCCGTCAATTACCATTACAGCAGAGTCGGCAGCCATAAGCGTTCTGTAGGTATCCTCCGAGAAGTCCTCGTGTCCCGGTGTGTCAAGAATATTGATGCAGTAGCCGTTGTACTTAAACTGCAAAACAGACGAGGTAACGGAAATACCACGCTGCTTTTCAATTTCCATCCAGTCGGAAACTGCGTGCTTTGCTGTCCTCTTGCCCTTTACCGAACCTGCAAGATTAATTGCTCCACCGTAGAGCAACAGCTTTTCAGTGAGCGTTGTTTTACCTGCGTCAGGGTGCGAAATAATCGCAAAGGTTCTGCGTTTGCTGATTTCATCTCTTAAAGAACTCATAAAATACTATCCTTTCGGAGCAGTTTTTGAATTAATTATCCACAATTTTATATTTTACTATTTTATTACTGCATATGTCAACAAAAACACGATAAATTATTTTAAAATAAATAAATACAAAAGCTTGACAAAAAAGTTAAAATGTTGTAATATAATCGTGTAAAAGGTTGAAAAACAGATTTTTCCTATTTTTTCATATACCTTCCAAATCGAGCCGGAAACATTGTTTCCGGCTCAAACACATTTATGAGGTTATTTTATGAGCAACACTGTCGGTCTTTACATTCATATTCCTTTTTGCAAAAGCAAATGCCCCTACTGTGACTTTTTCAGCGGCAGAGCAACCGAAAATGATTATGACAACTATATTAAGCTTTTGTCGGATAACATATGCTTATGGAGTGCAAAAACGGATAAAACAGTATCAAGCGTTTATTTCGGCGGAGGAACACCGAGTATTTTAGGTGCTGAAAGGCTTTCCAAGTTACTTAATAAGATTAAAGAAGATTTTACTGTTGCCGAGAACGCAGAAATTACGGTTGAAGTAAATCCCGATTCAGGCAAAACGCTTGATTTTGATTTACTAAAGTTGAGCGGTTTTAACAGAATTTCCGTAGGTATGCAGAGCGCTGTTGAACAGGAGCTTAAAGCACTTGGCAGAATACACAGCATAAATGATGCAGAAGTAACAATAAAAAGAGCGCAAAATGCAGGAATAGAAAATATTTCCCTTGACCTTATGCTTGGTATCCCCTTTCAGACAATTGACAGTCTAAAAAAATCTATTGATTTCTGCGCAAACTGCGGGGTAACTCACATCTCTTCATATATTTTAAAGATTGAAAGCGGAACGGTATTTGAAAGAATACAGAACAAGCTTGAATTACCCGATGAGGACAGTCAGGCTCAGCTTTATCTTTTTGCGGTCGATTATCTTAAAAAACTCGGCTTTAAACAATATGAGATTTCAAATTTTTCAAAATACGGATACGAAAGCAGACACAATATTAATTATTGGAAATGCGGCGAATATATTGGTATAGGACCGTCTGCTCATTCATTTTTTGACGGTAAAAGATTTTACTACAGTCGCAATATGGAAGATTTTATACATAATAAAACCTGTTTTGACTGCTATGGCGGTGATAAGGAAGAATTTATTATGCTTTCATTAAGG
>CAZNUF010000160.1:0-3150 GCA_964576125.1 uncultured Ruminococcus sp.
AAGAATTAACACAAAAAATAGATAATAATTACGATAAACTAAAAGTTGAAATATCTAAAATAGATGCTGATTTAAAATTAATTGCTGATACTGCTAATAATAAAAAGATTGTTGTTGCTCATAATGCATTAAAATTCTTAAATAATTATGGCTTTGAAGTTATTTCAATAGTTGATAATGAGAATTCAAATTCAAATATAAGTAAAGCTAAATCACTATTTAGTAATAAAGAAGTAAGTAATTTTAAAAATAACTACTATATTTATAGAGATGGAAAATCTGTAGATAGGTTTATAGAGAAGTTTATAAAAGGCTAATTAATGAGATAATTACTCCAAGGCATTTATTGTTTTGGAGTTTTTACTTTAATACTATTTGGAAGTAAGCGGTTAATAACTGAGTATATTTCCATACTTCCTTATTAATGAGATAATTACTCCAAGACATTCATTGTTTTGGAGTCTTTTACTCTAACTCTATTTGAAATAAGGAGGTACTCTTATTGAGAAAGACCAGTCAAGAAAAAATAAATCTTTGGACATCACGTATTATGGAGTGTCGTAAAAGTGGTCTTCCTGATACGAGATGGTGTAAAGAGAATGGTATTGCACCGAGCTCTCTATACTATTGGATCAACAAACTTCGTATGGAGGCTACAGAAATACCCTTAGGTCATTACGATCATTCTATTCCTGTAAAACAAGACGTTGTACCACTTCGTGTAATAAATGATACACATCTTCCTAAACTTCATGAAACCTCTCCCTCTACAGCTATTATCATCAAGTTAGAAGGTATAGCTTTAGAGATTCAATCCGGTGCAGACGAAGCCACTATAACACATACCATCAATGCACTACGGCATTTATGTTAGGTAATATCTCAAACGTACAATCCATCTTTATTGTGTGCGGTTATACAGATATGAGAAAATCAATCGATGGACTTGTTGCGATTATTAAAGATACCTATGATTTAAACCCTTTTGATAACAGTCTCTTCTTATTTTGTGGTAGACGAGGAGATCGGTTAAAAGCAATCCATTGGGAACAAGATGGATTTGTACTTATGTATAAACGTCTAGAAGGTGGTAGATTTCAATGGCCCCGTTCTAAAGAAGAAGTTAGAGATATTACTTGGCAAGAGTTCAGATGGCTTATGGAAGGTCTTTCAATAGATCAACCAAAGGCTCTTAAAAAGGTATCACAACGAGATGTATAGTACCTCTAAAACCTTTGTAAATAAAGGGTTTAGAGGTATATTTAAGTAGAAATTATTGTCGAAACATGGTATAATCATTGTAATACTTATAGGGAGCTTTATACCATAATGACACAAGAAGAATATATCAAACAACTAGAAAACACAGTTGAATCTCTAACTTCACAAATAGAAAATTTAACAGAAACAGTTCATTATCTGACTAAGAAACTCTTTGGGCAATCCAGTGAAAAAACTAAGATTGATATACAAGGGCAACTTGGTCTTTTTGACGAAGCTGAGGTTTATGCTGATTCAAACGCTCCAGAACCAACCTATAAAGATGTTGCTGGATATGAACGTAAAAAAGGTAAAACAACGCGTGAAGTATTAACAAAAAACTTAGAAATCATTGAAGTACCTTGTACACTACATGAGGATGAGAAAAATTGTCCTTGGTGCAATACAGGGCTTAAACCTATAGGCAAAGAACAAGTTCGTGAAGAGATTCAATTCATTCCAGCTCAAGTAAAACTTATTCGATATATACGTTATGCGTATGAGTGTCCTACATGTAAAGAAGATGGCTATGCTGTTATTTCTAAAGCAGCTACGCCATCACCAGTCATGAGACATAGTCTTGCATCACCTTCATCTGTAGCTCATGTTATGTATCAGAAATATGTCAATGCAATGCCATTATATAGACAAGAAAAAGAATGGGAACAATACGGAATTAAACTTAGTCGTGCAACACTTGCCAACTGGGTTATTCGTTGTGCCCAAGATTGGCTTGTACCGATTACAAAAGCATTGCACAAAGAACTTCTTAAACGTGAAGTGTTACATGCTGATGAAACCACACTTCAGGTGTTAAATGAACCCGGTAAGAAAGCAACAACTGACTCTTACATGTGGCTTTATCGCACAGGTAATGATGGAAAAGCACCTATTATCTTGTATGATTATCAATCATCTAGATCAGGGGAAAATCCTAAAAACTACCTGGTGGGCTTTGAAGGGTACCTACATACCGATGGTTATAATGGGTATGAAAAAGTACAAGCTATTAAGCGATGTGGCTGTTGGGCTCACCTAAGACGGTATTTTGTGGAAGCCATTCCTACCACTCCTTCTAAAGATGGTAAACTTTCTAATGGTGAGATTGGTAGAGATTACTGTAATAAACTATTTGAGATAGAAAGAAAGTTGACCGATTTATCTCCAGCAGAACGTAAAAAGGCACGCCTTGAATTGGAAAAACCAGTTTTAGAGGCTTTTTGGTGTTGGATTCATTCACTCCAACCTTTAAATGGATCAAGGCTTGGAAAAGCTGTAACTTATGCTAAAAATCAAAAGAAATATATGGAGACCTATTTATTAGATGGTAGATGTTCTATTTCGAACAATCTAGCTGAGAAGAGTATCAGACCCTTTACAGTTGGCCGAAAGAACTGGGAATTCTCTGCTAGTACTAAAGGTGCTTCTGCAAGTGCAACAGTATACAGCCTTGTAGAAACAGCGAAAGCCAATGGACTTAATGTTTATAAGTATCTCCAATATTTATTACAATATATGCCGGATGTTGATTACAAAAATAATCCTGAAGAACTAGAGGAACTAATGCCTTGGGCACCAGAGATTCAAAATAACTGCAAATAATAAATCGTACAACTAGAGTGAAATGCTCCAACTCTAATTGTACGATTTTTATTTTTGGACACCTTCTAATTAATCGCTTACTGAAAAAAGGATTATGCAAAATGCTAATTACAAATATAGAAATAGAATTGCTTGAAGATAGAGGAGAATATTATGCGACTAATAGTTATCTCAGCGCACAATTAGAACAAGTTACTCATAAAAATTCAGTTAAGGGAGCGCAATTCATTTTACCTCAAGTAGCACAAGGAATTGATATTGAAAGCAATAAAATAGAAGGAGATATGG
>CAZNUF010000160.1:3160-3655 GCA_964576125.1 uncultured Ruminococcus sp.
TCCTAATATGTATACTAGGGCTGATACATACACTCTAAAGAAACAACGTTCTAATAAAATTTTTCCCAACATTGTTATAACCCCTATAAGAGGGGAATTAGGCCAAGAATTTCTTATAGCTGAAGGAGAAAGGGAATTGCTTCAGATAATGAATAAGAAAATCAACGATTTCTCAGAAGAGAAAAAGGATGAAATTATCTATGAGTACATGAAGGATCAATCTAAAAAGAAAAATTTAGATGAATTTATATATACATACATGACGGAAATTGGTGTTTTAGTAGGATGCTTTATATGTGGTATTATTGGAGTAGGTATAATCATTTTTAGAATGAGAGTTAAATATCATAGACAAGTTAATGATCTTTTAAGAGAAGGTGCTGAGAAAGATGGACTAACAGGCTTATTTAATCGTAAAACTTGTGAAGAGATGATTTTAGAATTTCTGAAACAAAAGGAATCTAAAGAAGAAAGTGCTTTTGTATTAATTGATAT
>CAZNUF010000161.1:0-1106 GCA_964576125.1 uncultured Ruminococcus sp.
TTGAACAAACACGCCTTATCGTTTGTGAACGCCCTCTGCAAGAGCACACACACACTTCTGCACGTTATACCACCCCCAGGGCAACGGAAAACGACGCACCAAAATAGTGTGTGTATGTGTGTGTTGTGTGTGTGGGTGGTAGTAGGTCAAACGACAACATAGTGTTAGGTCAATCGAAAACATACTTCTTTCCCAACGAGTTCCCAACAAGACCCCCAGGCAAGAAAACAGGAGTCCCTAATCAGTATACATAGATAACGTGTATATAAACGTGAAAAGCCCCCTACAAACGTAGAGAGCTTTAGACAATTGGGTTTTGAAAACTATAAAAATCTAGAATTTATACGTATGCACAAAAATCATTGTACATATATATTATACACAAACGCCGAGAAAAGTATGTAACAAAATAGTTACAAAATTGTAACTTTTTAAAAACGTAGTGTTTTCAACACTTTCACAAATCAGAGAAAAATACAAGGGCTTGACAAGAATTTTTTTATGGTTTACTATATACGTATAAATACGTGTAGTAAACGTGTATGAAACGTTCTATAAACCTCCGTTGGAGGTTTAGTGATTTTCATTACATTCAAATCACACAAACATAAATAACTACTTATATTCCTGTAATTCAAATCTTTGATTTGGATTACTAAAAACGAGTGAAACGAGTTTTTATAGAACGTTAATAAACGTAATAAACACGTTAATAACACGTTATCTATGTATATAAATATGTAAAGGGGGAATAAAATGATACAATTATACTTAAATATATTTGGTTTAATAGTAGATTTAAACGTAGCAATTCCTAAATGTAGAAAGCCGAAAAACGTAGATAAAACGCCGATAAACGATAATATCAATACACAAGAAAAAATAAATTTTTCTGATGAGATAGAAGAAGAGGAAGTTAATCACGTTGAACCTACGGTTATAGAACTTCAAGCTAAACGTTTTGAAGAAGAGTTAAAACATATGGGTATATACGATATACCAAACGCATCAGATATACCGCCTACCTTTGAAATTCAAGATGATGTTGAAATAATTACAAATGAATTTGAAAAAGAACAACAAGATATGATAGAAAGAAGGAGATA
>CAZNUF010000161.1:1206-3633 GCA_964576125.1 uncultured Ruminococcus sp.
TTAGAACCTAAATTACAACGTTTTGTCCACCTATATTTAACAGGTCAATATAATCAAACTCAATTAGCACAGTTACTTGAAGTACATAAGAATACTATAAACTCTTGGTTAAAGCGTGAAGATGTAAATATCGCAATCAAAGAGTATCAAGCTATGGAACACGAAATGATAGATGTTCAAATCAAAGCTATGCGTATGAAAGCAATAGAGAAGATGAACGAATTAATGGACTCTCCTATTGACGGTATAGCATTTCAAGCGTGTAAAGATATACTTGATAGAACAGGTCATAAAGCTAAGAACGAGATTAAGGTTGATAAAACTGTTAAAACTATCGAAATGCAATTAAATGACTTAGCAGAAAATCTAATCACAGACGTAGATTTTACTGTTGAATAAAACACAGATACTTTTAAAGCGTATCAAAGAAGATAGACCGTTTTATATGGAGAACTTCCTAAAAATACGTAACAAAGAAGCTAAACTTATACCTTTTAAGATAAATGACGCACAAGAGATGTTTAATAACGAAATTAAAAAGTGTGAAAAAGAAGGTAAGTTAAAGCGTTTTATAGTCTTAAAAGCACGTCAAATGGGGTTTAGTACGTTTACAGAAGGTTATATATTCCACGATACAACTACTAATACCTTTAAAAACTCAATGATAATAGCACACGAAGATAAAGCCACTCAAAACTTATTTAATATGTCAAAACTTTATTACGAAGAATTACCTACTGTAATAAAACCTATGATAAAGTATTCAAACGGTAAAGAGCTTGTTTTTGAAAACCCAACAGGAGACCCTGTTGAGAAGAAGAATAACCCTGGGTTAAGAAGTAAGATAACTGTTGCTACGGCAGGTACAGTAGAAGTTGGTCGTTCTGCTACTGTGCATAACTTACACGCATCAGAAGTAGCTTTCTTCCCAGACGCAACTACAACAATGCTTGGACTTTTACAATGTGTTCCAGATACATTAAATAGTTGTGTAATTCTTGAGTCTACTGCTAATGGTGTCGGAGGTTATTTCTACGATATGTGGCAAAAAGCAACTAGAGGAGAGAATGATTTTATACCATTATTTTATCCGTGGTTTACAGATAAGACATATACACGTCCATTCACATCAGATAATGAGAAAGAATACTTTGCAAGTACATTAAATGAGTATGAAAGAGCGTTAATGGAGACTAATAATCTAACGTTAGAGCAAATGAATTGGCGTAAATATACAATAGCAAATAAGTGTCAAGGAGACGTAGAGTTATTTATGCAAGAATATCCTTCTACACCAGAGGAAGCATTTATAGCAAGTGGTAGACCTGTATTTAATACTGCATCTGTACGTAAATACCTTAATCACGCTAAAGAAGGAACTAGAGGATACCTTAAAGAGAAGGGTTCTACTGTTGAGTTCCTACAAGATGATAAAGGTTACGTTGAAATATGGAAGCCACCTATCCCTGGGGAGTTTTACGTAATAGGAGCAGACGTTGCAGAAGGTAAAATAGAGGGAGACTACTCTGTTGCACAAGTCCTTGATAGTAATTGTGATGTGGTTGCTAAGTGGTATGGTCATATAGACCCAGACTTATTTGGGTTTGAGTTAGTTAAACTTGCAAAATACTATAATGAAGCGTATTTAGGAGTAGAGTCAAATAACCACGGTTTAACAACGCTTAAAGCTATCCAAAGCTACGATTATTGGAATTTATATTTTGCTAAGATTTACGATAGATTTACAGATAGTATAACGAAGAAATTAGGTTGGCAAACAACGAGTAAAACTAAACCTATGGCGATAGATAAACTAGCAGAGTTTGTTAGAGATTTTCACATAGGTATAAAGGATAAGATAACTATTCAAGAACTATTAACGTACATAATCGAAGAAAACGGAAGTACAAACGCTCAACAAGGATGCCACGACGACTGTGTAATGAGTCTTGCTATTGCCCTTCAAGTGTGGTTGGAAGGTAAAGGAGATAATTATGTACCAGAGGTTGTTGATGAGACTAAAAGAGAGGTCGTAGACCCATTATTTGAAAAAGAAGAATTGGAGGTATGTGAGTGATAGAACAAAGAAGTATGGCTATTTACAGTTTTAGTGAGGTTTTACAGTATTTAAAGATAGGACACAAAGCAAAAAGACACGATTGGAAAGACAATGTATCTATATTCTATGATGAAGATATGGAGACAATTTATAAAACAGTTGGCAAAACATCTGCACCGTGGGAAGTACCACAGAAAGATTTATTAGCCGAAGATTGGTTGGTGATAAAGAATGTCGGATAATTCTAAAAAATATACGCCTACTGAAAAAGAAAGAAAACTTGTAGAGTGGGTGTATTCTAAATTTAAACAAGCATATGTTGCTAAAGCTCCACTTATGGACAAGTGGAAAGAATATATGAGTGCGTA
>CAZNUF010000162.1:0-3633 GCA_964576125.1 uncultured Ruminococcus sp.
CACTCATAACCCGAAGGTCGTCGGTTCAAATCCGGCTCCCGCAACCAATCAGACGTCAGTTGATTCTGGCGTCTTTTTTTATTTAATTTACTTTTTGCTATAGCAGTTGTGCTGATGATGAAATTTGTGAGCGGCGACACGCCGCCGAGTGCCTCGACACGCAATTCGTGTATCGGGGCATTCTTATTTTTTAAGTTAATTTCTCGCGTCAGAGGTGACAGCTTTTTTGTAACCTGTTTTTATATCCTGTTGACAACCAAAGCACTGGCAATATGTAGATGCTTTTTTTATCGTGTTGTGAGTGCGCATAAATAAAAAGCAAGGTCAAAGATTTATTCCTGACCTTGCTTTTCTATTATATATGTATTCTTTTAATCTTCGGCTTTAATGTAGTCGGGTGTTACGTCACGTCCGAGGTTTTCAAGCATTTGCTTGTCGCTTCGGATTGTAGCACAGGCAACCGTTGTCAGCATATTGCCCGTAATGGTAGCCGACGCACCCGACTGAAAGGCAATTTCTCCGTCATTCGTCAGCAGTGCACGTCCTGCCGCAAGGCGGATATTCGCCTCGGGATTTATGTATCGGAAGAACGCAATCGTCCTTAAAATCTCATCTTCCGTAAGTCGGGGCTGATTTTCAAGCGGAGTGCCCTCAATCGGCATAAGCGCATTAATCGGAATCGAATCAATGCCAAGCTCGGCAAGGCTTACAGCCATATCCAGCCTGTCCTCCCACGTTTCGCCCATTCCGATAATTCCGCCCGAGCAGGCGCACATTCCTTCCTTTTTGACGAGCTTTAGCGTTTCAAGCTTCTGCTCGTAGGTGTGCGTGGTGCAGATGTTCGGGAAATTGCGCTTTGAGGTTTCAATGTTGTGGTGGTAGCTTGTCACGCCTGCTTCGTGCAGCCTGTGGAGCTGTTCGGCGTTGAGAAATCCCATTGACGCACACAAATCAATCTTACATTCTGCGTGCATAGTTTCATATGCGTGGATTGCCTTTTCAAATTCTTCGCCGCTCAAGGAACGTCCTGCCGTAACGATTGAAAAACGGTCTACGCCTTCGCTTTCGTTAAGCTTGCAGGCTTCCACAATCTTTTCTTCGGGAAGAAAATCGTAAATTTCACATTCGGTATGATTATGCGCCGACTGCGCACAGTATTTGCAATCCTCGGGGCATCTTCCGCTTCTTCCGTTGATTATGGAGCAAAGGTCAACCTTGTCGCCGATAAAATACTCACGAATGCGGTCTGCACCCTCGCAAAGCTCCTTTAAATCGCAGGTGAGAAACATACTCAAATCGTCCTGACGGGTTATTCGTCTGCCGCCGATAATCTCGTCAGCCAATGCCTTCATATCCACCGAAACGCCCCCTTATTTCTGCTCGGGCAGAAGGTGTGATTTGATTAATACGTTCCGAAGCACCTTGCCAAATGCGGTTGCAATGATAATCTTTGCAATGTCAAAGGGAATGAACGGGAACACGCAGACGGTAAGTGCGTACCACACGTCGCACTGCATCTGCATTACAAACCATACAGTGCCGAACAGATAGTCAACGAGCGTGGCGGCAATCATACCGATTACGGTAATTACAGCGTTGCATTTTGACTTTTCCATTACAAAACCGCAGATAAGCACCATAAGTATAAATCCGATAAGGTAGCCGCCGGTAGGTCCTGCCAGCTTGCCGATACCGCCCTCGTAGCCTGAAAATACGCCCATTCCTGCGGCGCCGATAAGCAGATAGATAAGGTAGCTTGCCGTTGCGCCCTTCATTCCGAGAAGATAAACGGCAAGGTAAATTACAAGGTTTGTCAAAGATACGGGGACAAGTCCGATAGGAATTGACATCGGTCCGAGTACGCACATCAGTGCCGCCATTAACGCACACGTTGCGAGCTGATAAATTGTAAAACGCTTTTTCGTATTATTCATTTTCATTCCTCCAAATCGGGTTTGTCAGTCTAATAATACACGCTGATTGTTTATTTGTCAACTAATTATTTTATAAAGGTTGACAATTAGCGGTTCAAGTGATAATTAATTATCGGGTTATCGCCTGTGAGGTAAACCAAAACGGCATAAAAAAAGCACCGTATCTGCCCGAAAGCGGATACGGTGCGCTGATTTGAATTTATGAATTTAAAATTAATCTCTGAACTGCCGTTGCGTCAAGCACGTTTACTGCGCCGTCACCGTTTACATCGCCAAGCTTTTTCTGTTCGGGAGTGAAGTCGGTGATGCCTGCTCTGTACTTCTGAATCAGCGTTGCGTCGCTGACTGTTAATACGCCGTTGCCGTCAACATCGCCTTTAATTGCGGTTTTGTTGACGTTGCCTACGACTGCAACCGAGGTTTTGACGTCAATTAAGTTCGCATCGTCAACCGGTTCATAGTCAACCGGTTCATAGTTTTCGTCCCAATATACAGCTTCGTGGTTAGTTGTGTTAATAAACATTTTGCCGCCTTTTTTGACTTCAAGTGTGAATTTGTATAAAGCGACTGTATCGCTTAAATCACAAAAATTGTAAGGCGCAGTAAAAGGACAGGTGAGTGTGTATCCGAAATGACTGTAATAAGGTGATAATTCTGTCGGATCGGGTGCATTAATAATCATAGTATTGTCAAATGGAGCAAGCTGTGCAACAACACCGCCGTCATAGTATTTGTCTGTATATGCAAGGGGGTTGTCTTCAATTCTTTCGTGGTCGCCCGGCTTTTCCTGACCGAAGTATGTCATTAACCAGAAAGCCGTAAAGTCTTTTATTTCAGTAGTCGCTTTTGCGGTTACAGTGACTTCAATAATGTCGCCGACCTTTGCTGTGAGTGCGGGTGCCGAGGGCGTTTCGGCAACGGGATAATCAGATATGTGTTCCGAATTTACGTCTGTAACGTAAATGTAAGCCGTGTCGTCTGTTGTTGCCGCTGAGGTTGAAATTGTGCCTGCAAAGCACGACGCTGTAATAATTCCTGCGAGTAATAAAGATTTGATTTTTTTCATTATAAAGCACTTCCTTTAAAAATTTTAATTTGGTTTGAATAAGTTGTTTGTATAAGCTATTGTTTTTATTGCTTTTAGATTTACATTTTTATCCCCCTTACAATATTAATAAATATTTGTGTAATGCGGCATTATCGGAAAGCAGCTTTTTGCCCTTTCACTAATAAAGACGGAAGAGGGAAACGAAAAGTTTTAAGTTTTTAAAAAATTTTAAAAAAATTTTTGATTTGTTTTATCAGGCTCTGCATATGATTATGGTGTAAACAAATAAGTAAACGCTTAACATAATCGCCCTGAATGTGCATAAAATCAGCAATTTTGTGCATACAAATGTTGTTGCATTTTCACGTTTCTTGTGATATAGTTGAATATGGAAGTTTTGGAGTAAACAAAATGTGCATATTGTGCACAAACATAAGCATTACAGGTGAATTTTATGGATTACAAGCTGATTGCGCTTGACATTGATGGGACGCTGACAAATTCCAAAAAGGAAATCACGCCCCACACAAGATATGCTCTGCTTGAAGCGCAGAAACAGGGCAAAAAAATTATTCTTGCATCGGGACGTCACCCTGTCGGAATCTATCCTATAGCCAAGGATTTGCTCCTTGACCGCTACGGCGGGTTTAT
>CAZNUF010000163.1:0-3625 GCA_964576125.1 uncultured Ruminococcus sp.
CGAAGCTTAAGGTCAAGAGCGCCCAAAGGCTCGTCAAGCAGAATAATATCGGGGTCGCAGACAAGTGCTCTTGCAATCGCAACACGCTGCTGCTGTCCTCCCGAGAGCTTTGAAACACTGCGCTTTTCATAGCCCTTAAGGTCAACGGTAGCAAGCATTTTTGTAACTTTTCTTTTGATTTCGTCCTTAGGAACTTTTTTAAGCTTAAGTCCGAAAGCCACGTTGTCAAAGACATTGAGATGCGGAAACAGCGAATATTTCTGAAAAACGGTGTTGACGTTTCTTTTGTTTGGAGGAGTACCGTTTATGCGCTTTCCGTCAAAAATGACGTCGCCGCTTTCAGGCTCAACAAAGCCTCCGATGATTCGCAGAGTAGTAGTTTTTCCGCAACCGCTCGGGCCTAAAATAGTAACAAATTCCTTTTCGTGAATATCAAGGTTGATATGGTTGAGAATAACCTCGCCGTCAAACCTTACAAAAATATCTTTTAATGAAACGATTGTGTTTTTTGCTGTCTGCTCCATTTATGCACCCCTGTTCCGAAAATAATAAAAATCAGAAAAGGGGCGGATGCGCTGCGTCTGCAAGAACAGATTGTTTGCAGGCGAACACAGTCCGCCCCTACAAATTACTTCTTTGTAAAGACATAACCATGATCTGAAGAGAATCTGAAACTGTAAAGATTCTCCGTAAAAAGACCAATAAAGATTATATTCTAATATAAGTAAAAAGTCAATTGATAATATGTAAAAAATTTTTAATGACGTATTTTTTATACATTATTGCAAAAGAAGAGCAAAAAAGTTTCTCTTTTACATCAGATTAAGGTGAAAAATGCACAAAAATCACACCGGTAATTTGTAGGATAAAATATATACTTTTTTTGTGGAATTTGCTATAATAACACTGAATAATTATGAAAGGATGTTTTCAATGAAAGCTCTCAGAAAAGTTGTAAGTCTTTTTATTGCGGCTGCAATGATTACTTCTTCCTTTGCTTTCACTGCAACGGTCAGCGCTGCTGAAACAACCGATGCGGCTGTGTCCTCGGATTCGGCGATACAGAGTGAAGTTAAGGACGGCGTAATTCTTCACGCATTTAACTGGTCTTATAACTCAATCAAAGAAAACCTCCCTGCTATTGCAGCGGCAGGCTACACAACCGTTCAGACCTCTCCTGTTCAGCAGGCAAAGGACTACGGTACATCTAACGACGTTGCAGGTCAGTGGTGGAAGCTCTACCAGCCTGTAAGTATGGCGATTGCCCAGAAGTCTTGGCTCGGCTCAAAGGACGACCTTAAGTCACTTTGCGCAGAGGCTGACAAATACGGCATCAAAATCATCTGCGACATCGTATCAAACCACATGGGCAATGAGGTTGAAACCGATCCCAACTCATTGAGTGAGCAGGTTAAAACCTATCAGCCCGACTTCTACACAAACAAGAGCTCTTATTTCCACCCCGATGCAGGCGGTGCAGGCGACGGCTCTATTAAGAGTGTAGTTCAGGGTCACGTTTCGGCTTGTCCCGACCTTAACACAGGCAATACAAATGTTCAGAATGCTGTAATTTCACTCCTTAAGGAGTGCATCGACTGCGGTGTTGACGGCTTCCGTTTTGACGCAGCAAAGCATATTGAAACTCCCGATGACGGCTCATATGCTTCAAATTACTGGCCGAACATCACATCAGCCGCTGAAAGCTATTACAAGGAAAAGACAGGCGGCAACCTCTATATCTACGGTGAAATTCTTAACACCTGCGGCAGCGGAAGAAGCTACGGCTCCTACACAAAGTACATCAATGTAACAGACAACAGAACAGGCGACGCTGTTCTTGCTGCTGTTTCAAAGGGCAACGCTTCAACTGCTGCAAAATCAGACTACAAGTCAGGCGTAAGCGCTTCAAATGCTGTCCTCTGGGCTGAATCCCACGATACATTCGAGGGCGAGTCAGGCTCGGCAGGAATTGTAAACACAGCCGGCGTTTCCGATGAAAACGTAATCAAGGCTTGGTCAATCGTTGCTTCAAGAAAAGACTCAACAGCTCTTTACTTTGCACGTCCCGGCGCTGCTCTTATGGGCGAAGCTGCTACAGACACTGCTTACAAGAGCACTGCTGTTTCAGAAGTAAACAAGTTCCACAATCTCTTTGTAGGTCAGAGCGAGAAGCTCGGTTCTTCTGAC
This sequence comes from uncultured Ruminococcus sp., assembly GCA_964576125.1. Classification (GTDB taxonomy): domain Bacteria; phylum Bacillota; class Clostridia; order Oscillospirales; family Acutalibacteraceae; genus Ruminococcoides. The sequence continues at coordinate 2,188 of CAZNUF010000163.1, forward strand.
GGCGTTGCATACGTTGCAAGAGGCACAAGCGGTATTGTTCTTGCTAACTGCACAGGTACAACAAAGAGCGTAAGCATTTCAGGAACAGGCATCGCTGACGGCAGCTATGTTGATACAATCACAGGCAATAAGTTCACAGTATCAGGCGGCGTTTTAACAGGCTCAATCGGCAGCACAGGCGTTGCAGTTGTTTACAAGGGTTCTGTAACTCCCAAGAACACCTGCTCTGTTGAAAGCGGTACCTTTAAGGGCGAAACAATGACTGTAGAACTCGGTCTTGAAAACGCTACTTCGGGTACATACTGCCTTGATAACTCAACTCCCGTTACTTACACAGGCAAAACAACAATCCGCATAGGCTCTGACTATAAGTACGGCGAAACAATCAACCTCACACTCACCGCTACAGACGGTGCAAAAACCACATCAACAACATACAAATATACAAAGAAAGAAGCTGCTTCTTCAGGCGTTTACATTTTCTTTGACTCTTCAAAGATTTCTTCCTGGAAGGCTCCCTTCAACGTATATATTTATGATGAGGACACTTCATCAACTACAACTTATAAAAATACATCGTGGCCCGGTCAGGCTATGCAGATAGACCCTGCTACAGGCTACTATTATGTGGAGGTTTCCTCTAACTCCTGCATCGCAGAAGACAAAACAACAAAAGATGGCACAGAGTCAAATTATGACCTTGCTCATTCAAGCAACACATATGTAATCATAAGCGATTCAAAAGGCAATCAGCATCCTGCTGACGGCGCAAGAACAAAGCTTAAACTTGGCGGAAGTTCAAAACTGTTAACAGGCAGATCAACATCAGGCTGGAAGACAACAACACTCGTTCCGTCAGCCGGAACACCCGTTGATGCTACTGATGTTACAAAGGGTACGGTTGCTACAGTTCCCACAACAACAGCTCCCGCTCCTACAACAACAGCTCCTGTTCCCACAACTACCGTTCCTGCTCCTACAACAACAGCACCTGTTCCCACAACTACCGTTCCTGCTCCTACAACAACAGCTCCTCCCGCAGGTACTATGATTTATGGTGATGTTAATGGTGACGGCGCTGTACATGTAAACGATGCTACATTAATTCAGAAGCACAGCGTTGGTTTAGAACGTATTGCCGACAAATACCTTGTACTTGCAGATGTTAATTCTGACGGTGTAATCAATGTATTAGATGCAACAATGATTCAGAAGTACTTAGTCGGTGATCAAAATTGGGGTCTTACAGGTCAGCCTTATGCTCCTGAAACTGAACCCATTACAACAGCTCCTACAGAACCCGAAACAACTGCAACAGCAACTGAAACAACTGTAACAGTACCCGAAACAACTGTGACAGTACCTGAAACAACTGTGACAGTACCTGAAACAACTGAAGCACCCGAAACAACAGTTGCAACAGAGCCTGAAACAACAA
>CAZNUF010000164.1:0-3612 GCA_964576125.1 uncultured Ruminococcus sp.
CACCGAAATATGAAATAATCAAAGGCAAAGAAAAGCTTGTTAAAGAGCTTAAAACTCTTGCAGGTGAAAGCGACAATGTTTATCTTGCAACCGACCCTGACCGTGAGGGAGAGGCGATTTCGTGGCACCTTGCATATATACTCGGTCTGCCCGAAGATTACTGCAAACGTGTTGAGTTTAATGAAATTACAAAGAACGGTGTTAAGAACGGAATGGATAATCCCCGTTCAATTAACATTGACCTTGTAAATGCACAACAGGCACGAAGAGTTCTTGACAGACTTGTCGGATACAAATTAAGTCCGTTTATTTCGCAGAAAATCCGCAGAGGACTTTCCGCAGGACGTGTACAGTCTGTTGCTGTAAGAATAATCGTAGACAGGGAAGAAGAAATCAGAAAATTCAAGCCTGAAGAATACTGGACAATTGACGCAAAATTCATTCCGAAGGGAAGCAGAAAGTCATTCTCTGCAAGCCTTTATTCAGATTCAAACGGCAAAATTAAAATTCAGAATCAGGAGCAGGCAGATAAAATAGAAACCGATTTACAGGACGCCGAGTATATGATTACAAAGGTAAGACACGGTACTCGCAAAAAGTCACCTGCACCGCCGTTTATTACTTCTACCTTACAGCAGGAAGCCTCAAGAAAGCTTGGCTTTCAGTCAAGACGTACAATGAAGGTTGCACAGGAATTGTATGAGGGCGTTGAAATTCAGGGAATGGGCGCAACAGGTCTTATAACCTATATGAGAACCGACTCATTGAGAATTTCAAATGTTGCAATTGATGAGGTAACACAATATATAGCATCTGAATACGGAAATGAATATTTACCGCTAAAGCCGAGATTCTTTAAGTCAAGAAGCAACGCACAGGACGGACACGAAGCAATCAGACCTTCAATGCCGAGCCTTGCACCCGATAAAATCAAGGGCAGTCTGACTTCTGATCAGTATAAGCTCTACAAGCTTATCTGGAACAGATTTACAGCCTCGCAGATGGCTGACTGTATTCAGAAAACAACGCAGGCTGATATTGAAGCAAACGGCTATACCTTTAAGGCATCGGGCTACTATGTTGATTTCCCGGGCTTTACAATGCTTTATGTTGAGGGCAAGGACGAGGAAGAGGAAAAGTCCTCACAGCTTCCGCCGCTTGAAAAGAATATGCCCGTAAGATGCAAAGAGCTAAAGAAGAATCAGCATTTTACACAGCCGCCTGCACGTTATACGGAAGCGTCGCTTATCAAAGCGCTTGAAGAATACGGAATCGGCAGACCGTCTACCTATGCTGCCACCATAACAACGATAACAGGCAGAGAATATGTTAAGCGTGAAGCAAAGAGCCTTGTTCCTACCGAGCTCGGAGAAGCAGTTACCAAGCTGATGAAAGAGAGATTTCCGAACATTGTAAATGTTAAGTTTACGGCAGGAATGGAGGAAGACCTTGATAAGGTTGAAAAAGGCGAGGAAGAATGGGTAGAACTGCTTGATAATTTCTATGGCGATTTTGATGCTACTCTGAAGAAGGCAAAGACCGAAATGGAGGGTGTTAAAATTCATCTTAAAGAGGACGAAACCGATATTATCTGCGATAAATGCGGAAGAAAGATGGTTGTCAAGGTCGGCAGATACGGCAAGTTTATTGCCTGCCCGGGTTATCCCGAGTGTAAGAATATTATTAAATATGTTGAAAAAACAGGCGTTACCTGTCCCAAATGCGGCGGTGACGTAATCGTAAAGCATACAAAGTCAAAGAGAATTTTCTATGGATGTTCAAATTATCCCGAGTGTGATTTTGTAAGCTGGAACGAGCCTGTTAACGAAAGATGTCCGCAGTGTGGTGAAATACTCTTCAAGAAAAAAGGTAAAAAGCCTGTGCTTTTCTGTGCAAAAGAGGGCTGTGGATTTACAAAAACGATGACAACGGAAGAAAAGTAATGTATATTAATGTTATAGGAGCAGGTCTTGCAGGCTGTGAGGCGGCTATGCAGATTGCCAAAAGAGGCATTAAGGTTCGCCTTTTCGAAATGAAGCCTGTCAAGAAAACGCCTGCTCATCATACAGATTTATTCGGTGAGCTTGTGTGCTCAAACTCACTGAAAGCAATGAGAGTTGAAAGTGCCGCAGGACTTTTAAAGGAAGAAATGCGCAGGCTCGATTCGTTTCTTATGAAATGTGCCGACGAGTGCAAAGTCCCTGCCGGCGGTGCGCTTGCAGTTGACAGAGATATTTTTTCAAAGCTTGTGACAGACGGAATAAAAAGCAATCCGAATATCGAAGTAATCACCGAGGAAATAAGCGAAATTCCCGATGATTCAATAACAGTTGTTGCAACAGGCCCTCTTACATCCGAGCCGCTTTCAGAAACAATCAGCAAGATGTTCGGCGATTCGCTTTCATTCTTTGATGCGGCGGCACCGATTGTCACAGCAGAAAGCGTTGATATGGACTATGCCTTTTGTGCGTCAAGATATGAACGTGGCGACGGTGACGATTATATAAACTGCCCGATGAATAAAGAGGAGTACGAAACCTTCTACAACGAGCTTGTAAGTGCAGAGCGTGCACCGCTTCACGATTTTGACGTTAACAATCCAAAGGTGTACGAGGGTTGTATGCCTGTTGAGGTTATGGCACAGCGTGGCGAGGGAACCTTGCGTTTCGGACCGATGAAGCCTGTCGGACTTGTAAATCCGAGAACAGGTCACAGACCTTGGGCAGTTTTACAGCTGCGTAAGGAAAACTCCGAGGGCACAATGTACAACCTTGTAGGTTTTCAGACTAACCTGAAATTTCCTGAACAGAAAAGAGTGTTTTCGCTTATTCCTGCGCTCCATAGAGCGGATTTTGTCCGCTATGGCGTAATGCACCGAAATACGTTTATCTGTTCGCCAAAGGTACTCAATTCTGATTATTCTGTAAAAGAAAATAATAAGTTATTTTTTGCAGGTCAGATAACCGGCGTTGAGGGTTATATGGAGTCAGCCGCCTCGGGAATTATCGCAGGAATTAATGCTTGCAAACGTTTTTTTGAAAAGCCGACTATTGTGTTGCCTCGTGAAACGATGATAGGCTCTCTGACTGCCTATATTTCCGATCCGACTGTCACAAAATTTCAGCCTATGGGCGCCAATTTCGGTGTACTGCCCGAGCTTGAAAACAGACCGAGAGATAAAAAAGAGCGTGGAGCCGCATACTCAAAGCGTGCGCTTGACGCAATTGATGAATTTATAAAACAAAATATCGAGGACTAATATGAAAATTATTGTTGACGCTTTCGGTGGAGATAACGCTCCGCTTGAGATTATAAAAGGTTGTGCCGAGTCTGTTGCAGAATTTGGCATAAATATTATCTTAACGGGTAAGGAAGAAACCATCAGAAAAGTTGCAAATGAAAATAACATTTCTTTAAACGGCATTGAAATTGCGAACTGCGAAGAGATTATCACAATGGAAGACGCCGCCGATGCAGTTCTGAAAACAAAAAAGGACAGCTCTATGGCTGTCGGCTTAAAGCTCTTAAACGAAGATAAAGGACAGGCTTTCATCAGTGCAGGCAACAGCGGTGCGCTCTGTATGGGAGCTACCCTCGGAATAAGAAGAATAA
>CAZNUF010000165.1:0-3610 GCA_964576125.1 uncultured Ruminococcus sp.
ATTGTTTCGTCAACATTGTCCATTGAAAACAGCTGTGTGTTTTTGTTGTTTATCTGAACCGCAAGGTCAGCCATCTCCATTGACTTCCTTGTTCCGTCAATGGAATAAACGTCAAGAGCACGCCATATAACCTTGATAAGTCCGTCAAGTCCTGCGTCGGGGTCATAGTTCATAATGTCAAAGCCTATGGCAAGTACCTTGCCCACACCCATATCTCGCAGAATTTTTACAGGCAGGTTATCCTTTGAGCCGCCGTCAATGAAGTTGTACTTGTCGTATGTACAGGTAGTGTAAATCGCAGGGAACGACATACTCGCACGAACGGCAATATCAAGCGGTGCGTCGCATATATAATGTATATGGTCGTTTTCAAGGTGCTCGTCCTCGGTCGTAAAGATACATTCGTCGGTTGTCAGCGTGTCAACCGTGCAGATTGAAAGGTTAATAGGCAAGTCCTTAAAGCCCTTTATTCCTTTAATAGCCATAATTTCCTTGATTACGTCGGAAATCAGCTCGCCTGATTTTATGCCGTCCTTCTGAATCTTTTTGTTAAGAATAAACTGCGCAAGCGCCTTGAAAATCAGTCCGTTGTCAATCTCTGCAAGCGTTTTCCAGTGCTTTTTAGCCAGATTACACATCTCGTCGGCGGTAAATCCCATAGCCGTAATTGCCGCCATACAAGCACCCGAGCTTGTTCCCGAAATATATTGAGGGTGTATTCCAAGCTCATAAAGAGCCTTGATTGCGCCGATGTGGGCAATACCCTGTAATCCGCCTCCCGAGAGTGCAATACCAATTGAATTTTGTCTGTCCTGTTTTTGCAAAACTATCACCTAATTCCTTATCCAAAACAAAATTACTTATAGAAACGGTAGACATTGCAGTATGACTCGGTTTCAACAAAATAGTCGTACCAGTTGTAGAAATCGTCAAAGCCGTAGTCAGCCTGAATAATCTCGTAATTCTTAAAGCCTGTATTTTCAGTAATATACTTAATTGTACTGTCATTGTCGGCAAGACGTGAAACGTAAACCGTAACTTCCGAAAGCTCCGACAGCTTTTTGTCGGTTTTCAGTGCTGACATACTGTCCTTTGTTACCTTTCCCGTGTCGCCGTTGAACATATACGCCTTTGCAAGCTCGGAAATTTTACCCTTTGTAACAACGCCTCTGTCAGTCGCAAAGCTTTCAAGCTCGTCGCCGAGAGTTTTTGACATCTGTGAGGTCTGTACAATCATTGTGCTGTCGTAGTTCATAAACTTGTCAATGCACTTGTTCCACTCAAGCATAGCCGTTCCGACAAACACGCAGTTGTCTGTTTTAGCATCATAAAGATTTGTTCTGCCGTAGATGTAGTACGGAGTTACCGTGCCGAATGCAATTGCACTTGCAAGCACAACGCTTGCAGGAAGTACAAGACGTACCTTTTCGTTTTTAATCAGCTCAAAAATCTTGATGAATGCAAACGTAAACAGCATTGAAATCAGAGGAAGCGACGCCATAACGTACCTGTCGCTGTTAAACGGCGATACAAGCGAAATGCCGATAAAATAAACCAAAGCAGGAATAATAATGAACATAGCCTTGCGGTTTAATTTGTGCTTTTTGGTAAAGCGGAAGTAAATTCCTGCTCCTACTGCAAAGCCTGCGCAGAGTGCAAACAGCCAGATTTGATTTAAGAACAAATCCTTTGCAAGAATCTGAATGTAGGTGCAGAGCTTGTAAACAAGGTATGTAAAAATTGTGACAAATTCTAAATTTGAAATGTTAAGCGAGCCTAAACCTCTGTTGCCGCCCAGCACATTTGAAATAATGTACGGATAAATGCACAGTGCAACAACTGCTCCGATTACTGCGGCGATTATGTACTTTATGAGGTCTTTTATATTTCTCTCCTTGATTTTGAAAACAAGGAAAACAAGTCCGATTAAGCCTGCAAACAGTATAAAATAATATTGCGTGAGTATGCCGAGAATCACGATAAGCGTGAGCATAAGGCAGTCGGAAAGCCTTACGGTGTTTTTCTTTTCGTACATCACAAGGCTCATATACAAAAATGCAAGCACAAAGAACGTAAGCGTTGCATACATTCGCAGGTAAATTGTTGTAGTAATACACGCAATGCTCAGTGCGTACGCTCCCGAGGCGATAAGCGCATACAGATTATTTCCCGTAACCTTTTTGCCGATTTTAAAGAGCAGAATTAATATTCCGACCATAGCAAGCACGTTGATTGAGTACGCAAGCCACTTGCTGAAAACATTCGGAAACAGCGAGCATACTGTATGCACCAGCGCATAATAAAACGGCGGATGAGAGGCGTCAATAATCTGATTTTCGTAAACCTGTGCATAGTCAAAGCGGTCGTTTTCACTTACGGCAAGATATTCGCTGAAGTCTTGAGGAGTGTTCCAGCCGCCGTCTACGTTCAGTTGTTTTGAGGAGTTTGCAAGATTATAGGTCAGCAGCTCGTCCTCGTGAAAGCCCTGTTTTGTCGCCATATAAAACGTGCTGATTGCAAGGCTTAAAATGATGATAACAGAAAGAATAATACCTGCTTTTTTGTTGTCGATTTTCATATGATTTACCCTTTTTTATTTGAATATATAATCTTTGAACTATATTATATCATACATTACCGCTAAATAACAATATATTTTATTAATTTTTTGTACGTAAATTGACTTAAGTTGTCAGAAATATCTTGACGTTAATATGGAACGTATAAAAATACTTTTGCTTTAAGAAAAATTTACGGATAATTGACGAATTTGTCAAAATTTACATACTTTTTACAATTCGTTTACAAATGCATTACGTTGCTTTTATATGATTTGTGTTATAAAGGAGAGTATTGGTTTTATGGATATATTTGCAGTATTAAGTCTGCTCTGCGGACTTGCCCTGTTCCTCTACGGAATGAACACAATGGGCGACGGTCTTGAAAAATTCTCGGGCGGCAAGCTCGAAAAAACTCTTGAAAAAATGACAAACAGCACGCTCAAAGGCTTTTTGCTCGGTGCGGCGGTAACGGCTGTTATTCAGTCGTCATCGGCAACGACGGTAATGGTTGTCGGCTTTGTAAACTCGGGTATAATGAAGCTAAGGCAGGCTATCGGCATCATAATGGGCGCAAATGTCGGCACTACAATTACCTCGTGGATTTTAAGCCTTTCGGGTATTGAAGGCGACAGTATGATTATGAAACTGCTTAAGCCTTCGTCGTTCTCTGCCGTGTTTGCTTTTATCGGCATTATTCTTCTGATGTTCTGCAAAAAGGACTCAAAGAAAAACCTCGGTTCAATCTTTGTAGGCTTTGCAGTTCTTATGGTCGGTATGAGTATGATGAGCGGAGCAGTTGAGCCTCTTGCAGACAATCCCGCATTCACAAGCATTCTCACCGCATTCCAGAATCCGTTCCTCGGCATACTCACGGGTGCGCTTCTGACTGCGATTATTCAAAGCTCCAGTGCGTCTGTCGGTATTTTGCAGGCACTGTCGTCAACAGGTGCTATAAACTACTCAATGGCTATTCCGATTGTTATGGGACAGAATATCGGTACCTGCGTTACAGCGCTTATTTCCTGCGTAGGTGCAAAAAAGAACGCAAA
>CAZNUF010000166.1:0-3610 GCA_964576125.1 uncultured Ruminococcus sp.
CTGTAGAAACCTGTATGAACTTCTTGCCATCTTTCCATGTCTTTGCTTCTGCGTCATACCACGCTTCCTTTGCTCTCTGAAGCAAATTTACAGTACCCATAACATTGGTCTGTACAAAAATTTCAGGATTAGCAATGCTTCTGTCAACGTGGCTTTCTGCCGCAAAATTAATCACATAGTCAAAATCATATTTTTCAAACAAACCTGCAACAAGTTCCTTATCGCATATATCACCCTGCACAAAAATATGACGTGAATCACCCTCCACGCCCTTCAGATTTTCAAGATTTCCTGCATAAGTCAATTTGTCAAGGTTCACAAGCAGAATATCCTCATACTTTTTCAGCATATAATAAACAAAATTTGAACCAATAAAACCGGCACAACCTGTAATAAGATACTTTTTCATATTGTACTCCCCATTTAAAGCTCTATGTACTTTCCATCCAATACGTCTTTAAGATACTGACCGTACTGATTCTTTTTCAACACTTCATAAATCTCAAGCACATCCTCTTTTGAAATCCAGCCGTTGAGATAAGCAATCTCCTCAAGGCAAGCGATTTTTCTGTGCTGATGTGTTTCTACTGTCTTTACAAAATTTGTAGCGTCAACAAGACTTTCGTGCGTACCGGTGTCAAGCCATGTAAATCCCTGTCCGAGCAGTTCAACATTTAACGCATTATTCTCAAGATATATCTTGTTGAGATCTGTAATTTCAAGTTCTCCCCTTGCCGAAGGCTTGAGATTTTTTGCATACTCTACAACCCTGTTATCGTAGAAATACAGACCTGTTACGCAGTAATTCGACTTTGGCTTTTCGGGCTTTTCTTCAATAGAAACAGCCTTTCCGTTTTCGTTAAATTCAACAATACCGAAACGTTCGGGATCATCAACATAATAGCCGAATACAGTAGCACCTCTGCCATTCTCAGCGTTCTCAACTGCGGCTTTTAATCGTTTTTTCAGTCCGTGACCGGCAAAGATGTTATCGCCTAACACCATTGCTACGGTATCGTCACCAATAAAATCAGCACCAATAATAAACGCCTGCGCAAGTCCGTCAGGTGACGGCTGAACAGCGTATGTAAGGCTAACACCAAACTGATGTCCGTCGCCCAATAAATCCTTAAAGCGAGGTGTATCCTGTGGAGTTGAAATTATAAGAATATCCCGAATGCCTGCATTCATAAGCACAGACATCGGGTAATATATCATAGGCTTATCATAAATCGGAAGTAACTGTTTTGATGTTACTTTCGTTAAAGGGTAGAGTCGTGTTCCGGAACCGCCTGCAAGAATTATACCTTTCATATGTACCTCCCAAATCATCTTCCTTGAGTGGTAAAAACCGTAATAACTGTTTTAAATATGATTTTCCAGTCAACAAGAAAACTGCGCTCACGGATATACTGTAGATCCATCTCAACCCATTCATCAAATGAAATGTCATTTCTGTTTGGCTGAATTTGCCAGTAACAAGTAAGACCCGGTGTTATAAACAATCTCTGGGTTTGATAAACAGTATATTGCTCAACCTCTCTGGGCAAAGCAGGACGAGGTCCCACAATACTCATATCACCCTTTAAAATATTAAAAAGCTGCGGAAGCTCGTCGATACTTGTTTTTCTTATAAATTTTCCGACTCTTGTAATTCTTGGATCATCGGTAATTTTAAAAGCAGGTCCATCCATTTCGTTATTTTTCAGCAGTTCCGGGAGCCGGTCTTCTGCGTCAACAACCATTGAGCGAAACTTATACATTTTAAATTTTTTGCCGTCTCTTCCGACTCGTACTTGCGAAAAAACAGGAATGCCTTTAGGATCATCAATAAAAATAGCAATTGATGTAATAATCATAACGGGCGAAAGAACAATTATGGCTATAAGTGAGAATATAATATCCTGAAATCTTTTTAACCACCGGTAGCCGTGTCTTGTTTTTAAAGTCTGAGAATAATCAATGTTATTCTCAAGCATTGATTCTTTTTGGACAGCCTTGCGTTTGCCTTCGTTCGTATATGTTTTTTCTACCAAAACTCCACCCCTCTCGGCAAAAGCTAAAAAAGAAAATTAATAACCGTATCTGTATCCTCCGCCGTATTTGCTTTTGCCGACAGGTTCAACATCGTTAAATATCACGCCGATAATATTAGCCTCGGAACGTTTAAGAATCTCAATAGTTTTTTTATAATCTGTAATGTCAGTGACATTATCTCTGACTACCACAACAACACCGTCTGTTTGCTTGATTATAGGTAAAGCGTCAATTACTACGCCAATCGGAGGAGTGTCAAAGATAATATAATCATATTGATTTGAAAGCTCTTTGATTAATTCTTTCATATTATCACTTGACAAAAGCTCCGATGGGTTCGGAGGAATGGTGCCGCAACAAATAGCGTCAAGATTGTCCATTTTTGAATTGTAAATAATATCAGAAATCTCGCATTCAAAATTGAGATAATTTGTAATTCCTTTGTTAACCGGTATTTCAAGTACCGATTGAACTCTCGGTCTTCTCAAATCACAATCAATAATCAACACCTTGGTATCAACCTGCTGCGCAAGTGCAATAGCGATATTAACCGAAGTAATTGTCTTACCTTCAGATTTTGCAGAGCTTGTAAATGAAATCATTTTGCAACCTTTTTTTACAATCGAATAAGCAATATTAGTTCTTGCTTTTTTATAAGACTCTTTAATTTGAAAACCGACTGCCTCAGCATTGAGTTTTACATCTTGTGCAGAGCCTCTTTTGGTATACTTTTTCATACTGACTCCTTCTTATCTTTTCTTTTTTCCGTTAGATTCATTTACTGCGTCAAATTTTGGAATAGCCGCAAGAATCGGAATATCTCCAATCATAGTCATATTCTCGTTATATCTCATCTTTTTATCGAGGAACGCTCTTAGTAATGAAATTCCGACAGAAACAATAAGGCCAGCTATCAATGCAATTATTACATTCTTTCTTTCGCTCGGAGATGACGGAGCTGTAGGCAGCTGAGCGTAATCGACTATCTTAAGTGTTGCTTTAGATTTAAGTCTTGAAATAGCCTCAGGAGCAATCTCGCCAACCGCATCAGCAATAAGCTTTGAATCATTTGGAGAATGAGAAGTAACCTTAGCATCAAAAATCTCTGTTTTATCATCACTGCTGAAAGAAACCATTTCGCTAAGCTGTTTTGCAGTATATTTGTTGTTTATTTGTTCGGAAAGCTCTGTGTAAAAAGTATTTGTGTTAAGCATTTTAATGTATGTAGCAACAAGATTTTGTGCATAAGTTTGCTCAGAAAGTATATTGTAGCTGTTTTGATTTTCGCTGTCGGTTGAGGTATCAACATATAGCTGAATTGACGATGTATATGATTTCGGAATAAAATATCTTGTTATAAAAAAGCTTCCGACGGCACAAATAAGCGTAATTACAATAATAAAAGCCGCATTTCTCTTAATGATGTTCCATATATCTGTTAATGAAATAACAATTTCATCCTTTTCTTCCATAGGACTACCTCCAGTTTACATATTTATAGCATTTTACAGTATTATTATATTCCAACAACCCACTAATTTCAACAACAACATTTGATTTTTTTAACTTTTCG
>CAZNUF010000167.1:0-3606 GCA_964576125.1 uncultured Ruminococcus sp.
CAGTATGTCGAAGCTCGCAGTTACTCGGTGGTACGAGATTTTGTCGGCCACGGCGTAGGTGCGAAATTACACGAAGACCCAAGCGTACCCAATTACGGTACTCCGGGACGGGGCGTTCGCCTTATTCCGGGTATGACAATTGCCATTGAACCCATGATAACCCAAGGGTCTTATGAGGTTGAGGTGCTTGACGACGAGTGGACTACCGTCACAAAGGACGGAAAGCTTGCCGCTCACTTTGAGCATACAATCGCAATAACTCCCGACGGTCCGAAAATTATGACTCTGATTGATTAAGGTGACTTATGAGCATAGTCAGAGGAAGTATTGTCAGGGCAAAGGCAGGCAGAGAAAAGGATAACTTTTTTGTCGTTCTCGGCGTTGAGTCCGGCTATGCGTATATCGCAGACGGAAGGACAAGAAAGCTTGAGAAGCCGAAAAAGAAAAAGCTTATCCATCTTGCACCTGCAAATATGGTTTATGAGGGTTCAATTGAAACCAATCCGCAAATAAAAAGAATTTTAAACGATTTTAAAAACGGAGGTTAACGGTATGTCTAAACAGGATGTAATTGAAATAGAAGGTATTGTAAGAGAGGCTCTGCCGAATGCACAGTTCAAGGTTGAGCTTCAGAACGGTCACGTGATCTTAGCTGTTATTTCAGGCAAACTCAGAATGAACTTCATTCGTATTTTGCCGGGCGACAAGGTTACTGTGGAGATGTCTCCATACGACCTGACCAGAGGAAGAATTACCTGGCGTTCAAAATAAGCCGGGTAGGAACACGATTTTCAGAAAGGAATGATTATAAATGAAAGTCAGACCTTCAGTAAAGAAGATGTGCGATAAGTGCAAAGTTATCAAGAGAAAAGGTAAGATTTTAGTAATCTGCGAAAACCCCAAGCACAAACAGCGTCAGGGTTAATTACCTTAAAACAACAATTATTTTTTAAATTTATATGGAGGTGCAACTGAATGGCTCGTATAGCAGGTGTTGACTTACCAAGAGATAAAAGAGTTGAAATCGGTTTAACTTATATCTACGGTATCGGCCGTAAGACTGCAGACGACATTATTGCTGCAACAGGTGTTAATCCCGACACTCGTGTCAGAGATTTAACTGAAGAGGATATTGCAAAGCTCAGAGAATATATTGAGCATCACTGCCGCGTTGAAGGTGACCTTCGCCGTGACATCGCTTATGATATTAAAAGACTTATTGATATTGGCTGTTACCGTGGCGTTCGTCACAGAAAGGGTCTCCCCGTAAGAGGTCAGCGTTCAAAGACTAACGCTCGTACTCGTAAGGGTCCCCGTAAGACAATGGCTAATAAGAAGAAGTAAGGAGGGCAAAGGACTATGGCAGCACCAAAGGGTGGTAAGAAGGTTATTCGCCGTCGCCGTGAGCGCAAGAACATTGAAAAAGGCGCAGCGCATATCCAGTCAACATTTAACAATACAATTGTTACTATTTCCGATACACAGGGCAATGCTGTTTCGTGGGCAAGCGCAGGCGAGCTCGGTTTCAGAGGCTCTAAGAAGTCAACTCCGTTTGCCGCTCAGTCAGCAGCTGAAACAGCTGCAAAGGCAGCAATGGAACATGGTATGAAATACGTCGAGGTTTATGTAAAAGGACCGGGACAGGGCAGAGAAGCTGCAATCCGTGCATTGCAGACAGCAGGTCTTGAAGTAACTATGATTAAAGACGTTACTCCGATTCCTCACAACGGATGCCGTCCTCCAAAGAGAAGACGTGTATAGTATTATAAAAGGAGGATATTTCAATGGCTAAAAATATGCAGCCTATCGCTAAGCGTTGCAGAGCTCTCGGCATTTCTCCCGCAGTTATGGGTTACTCAAAGAAAACTTCCAACAGAAATCCCGGCGGTAAGATGAGAAGAAAAAAGAGCGAATACAGTATGCAGCTTACCGAAAAGCAGAAGGTTAAATTTATTTACGGCATTATGGAAAAGCAGTTCAGAGCTTACTATGAGAAGGCTGAAAAGGCTGAAGGCAAAACAGGTGCCGTATTGCTCACATTAATTGAACGCAGACTTGACAATGTTGTTTTCAGACTCGGTCTTGCAGCTACAAGAAGAGAAGCAAGACAGCTTGTTAGTCACGCTCACTTTACTGTTAACGGCAAAAAGGTAAACATCCCCTCATACCTTGTTAAGGTCGGCGATGTTATCCAGGTTAGTGAAAAGAGCCGCTCAACAACAAGATTCAAAGCAATTGCAGAGGGCGAAACAGCTTCAACTGTTACTCCCAAGTGGCTTGAGAAGGACGAGAATCTTCTCGGCGGCAAGGTAGTTGCTGCTCCCCAGAGAGAGGATATTGATTATCCTGTTGAAGAACACCTCATCGTTGAGTTGTACTCCAAGTAATCCCGATTTTCACAGGCAGATTACACATACATTGGCTGTTTTTTCAGCCGCATAATGTCAGGAGGATTCGCGAATGATTGAAATTGAAAAGCCAAGAATTGAAACTGCAGAATTAACCGAGGACGGAAAATACGGCAGATTTGTTGTTGAACCGCTTGAGCGTGGCTTTGGCAACACTCTCGGCAACAGCCTGCGCAGAGTATTGCTTTCCTCTCTTGAAGGCTGTGCTGTTACATCTGTTAAGATTGACGGCGTTCTTCACGAATTTTCAACTATTCCCGGCGTAAAGGAAGACGTTACGGAAATTGTTCTCAATTTGAAAAGTCTTGTTCCCAAGCTTCACGAAACCTGCCCCAAGGTTGTTGAAATTGCAGCCGAGGGTCCTTGTGAAGTAACTGCTGCCGACGTCAAGTGCGACAACGAGGTTGAGATTTTAAATCCCGAGCTCCACATCGCAACTCTCGGCGAGGGCGCAAAGCTCAATATGGAAATAACCGTTGACAAGGGCAGAGGTTATGTTCCCGGCGAGCGCAACAAGCAGTTAAGCGGTAACAATGTAATCGGTGTACTTCCGATTGACTCAATCTATACTCCCGTGTTAAAGGTTAACTATACGGTTGATAACACTCGTGTAGGTCAGATTACTGACTTTGACAAGCTCACACTTGACGTATGGACAAACGGCGTTATCAACGCTGAAGAGGCTGTTTCTCTTGCGGCAAAGGTTCTTACAGAGCACTTGAACCTCTTTGTAAACCTTTCCGACAAGGCTTCAAGCGCAGAGCTTATGGTTGAAAAGGACGACAAGGGCAAGGAGAAAATCCTTGAAATGACAATCGAAGATCTCGATTTGTCGGTTCGTTCGTTCAACTGCTTAAAGCGTGCAGGAATCAACACGGTTGAAGATTTAATTAACAAGTCCGAAGAGGATATGATGAAGGTTAGAAACCTCGGCAGAAAATCTCTTGAAGAGGTTATTCAGAAGCTTAATTCTCTCGGTTTCAGTCTTCAGAAGGAAGACGAATAAACTACCCTTTTAAACCAACGGTAAAGGAGTGAAAACAATGCCCGGTACAAGAAAATTAGGAAGAACTACAGCTCAGAGAACTGCAATGCTCCGTGCTATGGTTACATTCCTTCTCGAAAACGGCAAAATCGAAACAACTCTTACTCGTGCCAAGGAAGTTCAGGCTATGGCAGAGAAGATGATTACTACAGC
>CAZNUF010000168.1:0-3588 GCA_964576125.1 uncultured Ruminococcus sp.
TCATTCTGTCGTGGAATAACAAATAAGATGATAAAGCTGATTTATAAAATAATGAAAAAGTTCAAGTTTGTAAAGAATCCCGAAAAGAAAATTGAGCGGCTTTACAACGAAGTTTCAATGTTTCATCAGGCAAACAAGGATTTGTTCAAAAATCCAAAGCTGCTTATAAGTACATATCTTCTTGTTATGGTACAGGTTCTGGCAATTCTTTCGGTTCCGTATTTTATTTATATCTCATTTGGTATGCCCGAGATTGCTGTATCAAGCGGAGCGGCAGTTCCGAATCTTTTAGACTTTATCTGTATTCAGTCATTCGTTCTCTTTACTTCAAATCTCGTACCGCTCCCCGGTGCTTCGGGCGGTGCAGAGCTTGCGTTTACAATGTACTTCGGTCAGTTCTTTGTGCTCGGTGGAGTAAACAAAATCAAGCCTGCAATTCTGTTGTGGCGACTCGTTACCTACTATGGCGCAATCGTAATTTCCGCTCCATTCTCTTATTATACAAAAGATAAAAAAGCGGAAGATAAAAAATTAAAAGAGCTTGAAATGCAAAATGAATAATAAAAAACGGACGTTTCGACGTCCGTTTTTGTATTAATACAGTTGAAAACATAATCGTAATAATGTAATATACTAATATATACGGAGGTGTGTTTATGCCAAATGTGTTTGATTATTTGGAATGGCGTGGGGATTTGAGTATTAAAAACGATGTTTTCAACGATGTTGACGCACTTATATTATCCCGCCTTTCGTATTTTCCTTTTGATGATATTGTATCTGCCGATATAAACGATAAAATCACAATCAAAAATGCAAGTAAAAAATTCTTTGCAACAGATTTAAATAACGATAAAATTCTCTGGAACGGTGACACAGACCTTTTGAAAGCCTGTGCAGATTCAGAGCGTTTTAAAAATATGAAGCTTTCGGGTTATGTGAACATAGTTGAGAGGGAAAAGCAAATGCAGTTTTCGGCTGTCGTCATTGAAATAACCGAAAACTGCCGCTATATTTCTTTTCGTGGAACGGATAACACCCTTGTCGGCTGGCAGGAGGATTTTAATATGTATTATATGTTTCCTCTGCCGTCACAGCAAACTGCACTTAAATATCTTGAACAGGCGGCAAAAAGCCTGAACGGCACATTTATCCTCGGCGGTCACTCGAAGGGAGGAAACCTTGCGGTTTATGCGTCAATTTTCTGCAACTCCGAAATACGAAAAAGGATTGACGGAGTGTACAACCACGACGGGCCCGGATTTGACAAAGAAGTGATTGAACAGAACAGCTATAAGTCTATGATAAGTAAAATCCATACCTATGTACCTCAGTCGTCAATTTTCGGAATGATGTTTGAACACGCAGAGGAATATACAATCGTAAAAAGCACGCAAAAAGGTTTTTTACAGCACGATATTTATTCGTGGGAGATAAAGCAAAATCACTTTGAAACGCTCAATACAATGACAAAAACAAGTGCATTCTTCGACCATACTCTGACAGAACTTGTGTCGGATATGGACGAACAGCAGAGAAAGGCATTTATTGAGGGAGTTTTTTCATTGCTTGAAAATACAGAGGATAAAACATTTAACGAGATAGCAGAGAACTGGAAGTCAAATTCAGGCAAGATTTTCAAGTCGCTTAAAAATATGGACAACAAAACTCGTTCGCTGATTATTTCAACTCTGCTTAATCTTATCAGGTGTGCTAAAAACAATTTTTCCGACATAAACCCTCTGCTGAAGAAAAACAGAAAGAACAAGGATAATAAGTAATAATATAAAACAAAGGCTGCCTTGACAACCTGTGTTGCTTAATTTATAATAAAGCTAATGGGTAATATTTAATTAAGAAGGGTGAAGAGATTATGAACATATGGCATGACATTTCTCCAAAGAGAATTACAACCGATAAATTTTACGCTGTTATCGAGATTTCAAAGGGCGGCAAGAATAAATATGAGCTTGACAAGGAAACAGGACTGTTAAAGCTCGACAGAGTTCTGTTTACGTCAACTCACTATCCTGCAAACTACGGCTTTATTCCCAGAACCTATGCCGAGGACGGTGACCCGCTTGACGTTCTTGTGCTTTGCAGTGAAACTATCCAGCCTATGACGCTTGTTGAGTGTAAGCCAATCGGCGTGCTTAATATGATTGACAACAACAGCTGTGACGAAAAGATTATTGCAGTTCCCGTAAATGACCCGAACTACAACTGCTACAGCGATATAAAGGAACTTCCAAAGCATTACTTTGAGGAAATTCAGCATTTCTTTCAGGTGTACAAGTCGCTTGAAGCAGGCAAGACAACTTCCGTAACTGAAATCAGCGGAGTTAAAAAGGCAAAGGAAATTATCAAAAAGTCAATCGACAGCTACATAAAGGATTTCCAGCTTGCATAATAGAGTATATATAAAAAAGCTTTATCATTTCTGATAAAGCTTTTTATAAAGCATATTAAATTATCATCAGATTTTAAAATCATCTGCACTGTATTTTTTATTGAAAGTTGATGCTTTAGGAACTCTCATAAGTGGGTCATATTTAAAGGCTCTGCATTTGTTGTTCTGAATGCGCTTTCCTTTTTGGCAGTAAGCCATTTCTTTTTCAATTACGGCGTTTTCGCAGTATGAACAGTCAGGTCTGATGTTCTGACCGAATAGCTTTTTCTTCATTATAATCACCCCGTGTTCCTTTATTATAACATTAACTTACATCAGTTTCAAGGGGTATATTTTTTCTTGATTGACGGAGGCAAATTAATATGAATTTTCAATCAAAAACAATGACGCTCAATAACGCCTATACTGTTCCGTATCTTACATATAATTCCTTATCAGAAATAAATTTCATTAATCACGCTTTTTCAACCCGTCTTGGCGGAGTTTCAGAGGGTGAGTTTACTTCAATGAATATGGCGTTCAACAGGGGAGATAACCCCGAAAGCGTGACCGAAAATTATAAGCGTATCTGCAAAAGCGCAGGCTTTGATTTTGACTCTCTGACAGCGTCTGCGCAGGATCACAACACCTTTGTTCGTGCCGTAACCTCAGAAAATAAGGGAGTTGGCATCTACAAACCACGTGATTTGCAGAGCGTTGACGCACTTATAACAAATGAAAAAGGTGTAACGCTTGTTACATACTATGCAGACTGCACACCCCTGTTTTTTGTCGATACAAAACAAAAGGCAATCGGTCTTGCTCACGCAGGCTGGAGGGGAACGGTCGGCAGAATAGGGGAAAAGGTTGTAAACAAGATGACCGAGCTTTACGGCACAAACCCTGCCGATATAGTTGCCGCAATCGGCCCTGCAATTTCCGTATGCTGTTACGAGGTTGATAAACCCTGTGCAGATAATTTCTATGCACTCTCTGACCTTGATAGCAGTCGTTTTGTATTTCCGAAAGATAACGGAAAATATATGATAGATTTGCTTGAAACCAACAGACAAATCCTCGTAGCCGCAGGCGTGAAAAACGAGAATATAACGGTAAGCGATGTATGCACCAACTGCAAAAGCGAACTGTTGTGGAGCCACCGTGCAACAAAGGGCAAGCGAGGAACAATGAGCGCATTT
>CAZNUF010000169.1:0-3579 GCA_964576125.1 uncultured Ruminococcus sp.
TCGCTCTTCTCGTCAAGCAAATCAAATATACGTTCTGCACCTGCAAGAGCCATAATAATACTGTTCAACTGTTGACTCACCTGAGAAATAGGTTGACTGAAATTCTTGTTAAAGGTCAAAAAGCTCACAAGCTTTCCGAGTGTAAATCCTGCAAATCCCGTAAGAGCAAGCACACCGCCGAGAATAGCGCATAGAACATAGCTGAAATTGCTTAACTGTGCGTTAATCGGCATAATTATGTTCGCAAACTTGTTTGCGTTATATGCACTGTTAAACAACTTGTCGTTAAGCTCCTTGAATTCCTCAATGCTCTTTTTCTCGTGATTGAATACCTTAACGACCTTCTGACCGTTCATCATTTCCTCAATGTAACCGTTTACCTTACCAAGGTCAGTCTGCTGTGCAAGGAAGTATTTTCCGCTTTTGCCTGCAAGATTTTTTACCACAAACAGCATAACAAATACCATAAACAGTGTGAGCAGAGTAAGAGGAATGCTTAAAGCAAACATACTTGTCAGAACGGAAATAATAGTGATTACGCTTGAAAAAATCTGCACAAGGCTCTGACTTATCATCTGACGAAGAGTATCAACGTCATTAGTGTAAACGCTCATAATATCGCCATGCTTGTGTGTGTCAAAATACTTAATCGGCAGACTTTCCATATGCGAGAATATGTCGCACCTTATGTCACGCATAGTTCCCTGTGTAACGTAAACCATAATTTTTGAATAAGCAAATGTCGCTGCTGCTCCGAGCAAATAGAATACTGCAACCCGTGCAATAGCCATAAGCAGGGGAGTAAAGTCAGGATTTGGCTGACCTATCATAGGAGTGATGTAATCGTCAATAAGAGTCTGGATAAACAAAGTTCCCTGAACATTTGCAAAAACACTCATCAGCATAAAAATAAACACAAAAATCATATGAAATTTGTACTTTTTCATAATTATCCCGATTAGTCGTTTCAGCGTTTGCATCGGTTTTTTAACCTTTGCACCTGCTGCCTCGTTGTGTTTATTCACGGGTGGTTTCGGTCCTCTCATATTACAGCTCTCCTTTCTTGTCAAAGTCACCGCTTCCGCCTGTCTGTGCGGAATAGATTTCGCTGTAAATCGGACTTGATTTTACAAGCTCCTCGTGCGTTCCTACAGCGCTTATTTCGCCGTCGTCCATAACAATGATTTTGTCGGCATTTTCAACGCTTGAAATTCTCTGGGAAATAATTATTTTAGTCGTGTCGGGAATTTCGTCACGGAAAGCCTTTCTGATGCTTGCGTCGGTTGCGGTGTCAACGGCGCTTGTCGAGTCGTCAAGAATAAGTATTTTAGGCTTTTTAAGCAACGCTCTTGCAATGCAGAGCCTTTGCTTCTGCCCGCCCGAAACATTTGTACCGCCCTGTTCAATATGAGTGTTGTACTTGTCGGGAAAGGACTGAATAAAGTCGTCGGCACAGGCAAGCTTACAGGCTTTGATACATTCTTCCTCGGTTGCATTTTCGTTACCCCAACGCAGATTGTCAAGAATACTACCGCTGAACAGAACATTTGACTGTAAAACAACCGAAACTTCGTCACGCAGTGTTTCAAGGTCATATGTGCGAACGTCCTTTCCGCCGACCTTCACAACACCGTCCGTAACGTCGTAAAGTCTGCCTATAAGGTTTACAAGGCTCGTCTTTGAACTGCCTGTTCCGCCGATTATACCGACTGTTTCACCCGACTTGATAGATACGTTGATGTTATTTAGTATCGGCTTTTCACTTGAAGTGTTGTAGCTGAAAGAAACATTTTCAAAATCAATGCTTCCGTTTTCAACATTGTAATCGGGATTTTCGGGATTTTTAAGTGTTGATTCTTCTTTTAAAACTTCAGAAATACGTCTTGCGCTTGCAAGGCTCATAGTAATCATAACAAACACCATTGCAACCATAAGCAGGCTCATAAGAATGTTCATACAGTATGTAAGCATACTTGTAAGCTCGCCTGTAGTCATCTCACTGCCGACAATCATATTTGCGCCGAACCAGCTTATTGCTATGATACAACCATAAACAGTCATCATCATAAGCGGTGAAACAGATACCATAGCGTTTTCAGCCTTTACAAAAAGTTTGTAAAGATTATTTGTGGCTCTGTTGAATTTCTTAACCTCGTGGTCTTCTCTTACAAATGATTTCACAACTCTGATTGCCGATACGTTTTCCTGAATGCTTGCGTTGAGTTCATCATACTTTTCAAACACCTGAGTGAAATACTTATAAGTAACCTTAAGCAGGAATCCAAGCACAACTGCGAGAAATACAATTGCAAAAAGATAGATACAAGCAAGCTTTGCATTGATGATAAATGTCATTGTCATTGCAATAATCAGGCTGAAAGGCGCTCTGAAGCACATTCTGAGTATCATCTGATAAGCGTTCTGAATGTTTGTTACATCGGTGGTAAGTCGTGTGACAAGACCGGCGGTTGAGAATTTGTCAATGTTTGCAAATGAATATGACTGTATATTCTCAAACATAGCCATACGCAGATTTCGTGCAAAGCCTGCCGAGGCTTTTGCACCGTAAATGCCGCCCATAACGCCACCGAACAGTCCGATAAGCGCACAGGCGCCCATCAGAAGACCTGTCATGATTATGTGCTGCATATTTCCTTTGTTGATTCCTTCGTCAATCATAGAGGACATAATAAGCGGAATAAGCATTTCCGCTACGACTTCAAGAATCATAAACAAAGGCGTCATAACAGACTCTTTAACAAAACCTTTAATGTGTTTTGCCATAGTTTTTATCATATAATATACATACTCCTTCCTTTTCTATGAAATAAAGTCAGTTGTTTTCAAGACCGTATCTGAGTTTTTTAACAAGGCGCAAAAAGGTTTCCTTTTCATCGTTATCAAGAAGTCTGTCAAAGCTTTTTTCGTTTTCTTCAACAGCCTTTTTAAGAATTACTGCCGTTTGAACACCTTTATCAGTAAGAGAAATTTTTTTCAGCCTTGCGTCACTTTTTACAGATACTCTTGTAATATACCCTTTTTTCTCCATAAGCTTAAGAATATTTGTAACGGTTGAGCGTGAAATAGCAAATTCGCTTTCAATATCCTTCTGATATATATCCCTGTCGTTATTCAGAATAAGATAACCGATAATCCAGCCGTGCATAATGGTAACCTTGTCAAGTCCCGACCTTGAAGCAGTCATAATCATCTTCCTTTGCATAAGATGGTCAATCGCTTTAATTTCGTGGCCGATAGATTCGGCAATCGAACTGCCTTGCATATAATCACCTCCGTTTGTTTTAAATAAAACAGTTTGATATAAAACTATCTTCAGTATATTATACCATTCCGGATTTTTAAGTCAAGCGGAAGTAAGAAGTTTTCACACAAGTTTCATAATTGCAATAATATAAAATATTGCATAATATAGCATTATTCAGTCAACATTTTTATTTTAAAAAATTATACTTTAAAATTAAAATACGATATGATAAAATATATTATATAATTAATATTGAATGGAGTTTAAGTTGTGAAACAAAATTATAGTATTAAAATTCGTTTTTTAGCCGTAAT
>CAZNUF010000170.1:0-3575 GCA_964576125.1 uncultured Ruminococcus sp.
AATCCGAGAAATATCATAACGGCGACATTAACCGTGACGAATATGACAAGTGGCGTTACAATTATCCGAAGTATGATGAAGCTTTCGGTTTTGTAAAAGTGACGCCACATGAACTGAACGATACGATGATGGGAATTTTCAAAGACAAGCTGAAAGATAGGTGATAATATATGTCGTTTAGTAAAACAATTCAAATGTTCATATTTGACGGAAATCCAAACGGACGTATTATGTGTGAACTTTCAAACTGGAACGGACGTGTATATAAGATTTCAAGAAACGAGTTATCTGAATTTTCACAAAGAGATGATTCAGAAAATACAGGAGTATATTTCCTCTTTGGGAAAAATGAGGAAAATAATGACACTGTTTACATTGGCGAAGCTGAAAGGATGTTTTCGAGGCTTAAACAGCACTTAAAGGACTCAAAATATTGGAACGATTGCATCGCTGTTATCAGCAAAGATAATTTACTTAACAAAGCACATGCTAAATATCTTGAAAACAAGTTCTATTTGCTGGCAAAAAATTCCGGTAGATCTATCGTCATAAATAGTACAGTTCCAACATGTTCTTCCATATCCGAGTATGATGAAGCAATGCTACAAGAATTTATTAGCAATGCCAAATTGCTTGTAAATACACTTGGATATAAAGTTTTTGATACAGTTGAAGATGCAGTTGTAAGACACAATGACATGCAGTCATACTTTTTTATAAAAGCCGCCAGAGGGGCTGATGCGAAAGGTTTGATAGTATCAGATGGCTTTGCTGTGATGAAAGGTTCAGCTGTTGCATCTTCTACTGTACCAAGCATGTCGGATAATCTCATAAAATTGCGCAGTTCTTTAATCAAAAAAGGAATAATAGATAAAGATTTAAAACTCACACGAGATTATATATTTACAAGCCCATCCCTTGCGGCAGCAGTAGTAATGGGTAGAAATGCGAATGGGCGAACAGAATGGAAAAATGAAGAACATAAAACAATCAAAGATATAGAAGAATCATAAAACAAAAAGAGCTATCAGACTTTCAAAAAATCTGATAGCTCTTTACTTTTACAATAATTCAAATTATGTTACCATTTTGTTGCCAAAAAGCATATACAATCGGCAAAAGCCCAGTAAAATAAGGCTTTTTCACGGGTGTGAAATTACTCCCACTCCACTGTTCCGGGGGGTTTGGAGGTGATGTCGTAAACTACTCGGTTTACGTGCTCAACTTCGTTGATGATTCTGTTTGACACTCTGCCGAGGATTTCGTAGGGGATTTTTGCCCAGTCGGCTGTCATAAAGTCATCGGTTGTAACGGCTCTGATTGCCACAAGCTCGTCGTAGGTGCGAGCATCGCCCATTACGCCTACAGTTTTTACTCCGGGGAGGACTGCAAAAAACTGGCTCATCTGCTCTGCATAGCCGCATTTATCCATTTCATCACGGAGAATTGCGTCTGCTTCCTGCAAAATATGAACCTTTTCAGCTGTAACCTCACCGATTACACGAACGCCGAGTCCGGGACCGGGGAACGGCTGACGCCATACAAGCTGGTGCGGGATTCCGAGCTTTTCGCCGACTTCTCTTACCTCGTCCTTGAAAAGGTCTTTGAGCGGCTCAATTACCGACTCAAATTTTATATCCTCAGGGATTCCTACCTGATTGTGATGCGTCTTTATTTTTGCCGCATCACCCTTGCCGCTTTCGATTCTATCGGGATAGATTGTACCCTGTGCGAAGAATCCGCTGCCGTAGCTTTCACGGATTTTGCCCCAGAACACTTTATAGAATTCAGTTCCGATAATTTCTCTTTTCTTTTCGGGGTCAACAACGCCCTTTAACTTCGAGAGAAATTCATCCTGACAATTAATGCGAACAAAATTCATATCGAACAGCTTTGTAAATGTTTCTTCTACAAAGTCGCCCTCGTCCTTGCGCATAAGTCCCTGATCTACAAAAACGCAGGTGAGCTGTTTTCCGACAGCCTTGCTCAGAAGTGCCGCCGCTACAGAGGAATCAACTCCGCCTGAAAGTCCTAAAACTACTCCCTTATCGCCTATCTGCTCTTTAAGCTGTGCTACGGTTGTGTCGATAAAGTTCTCCATCTTCCACTCGCCCTGGCACTCGCAAACGTCATAAAGAAATGATTTGAGCATATTCTTACCGTTTTCGGTGTGGTTTACTTCGGGATGAAACTGTACGCCGTAGAGCTTTTTATCAGGACAAGACATTGCGGCGGTGGGACAAACGGCAGTAGTCGCAGTCACGCTGAAGCCCTCGGGTACTTCGCTGATATAGTCACGGTGGCTCATCCACGAAATTCCGCTCTTGGGAAGTCCTTTGAACAGAATATCGCCTGTATTATACTTTGTTTCGGTCTTGCCGTATTCGCTTGATGAATTATCAGCTGCGGGAGTTACTACGCCGCCGAGCGAATAAGCCATAAGCTGACAACCGTAGCAGATTCCGAGAATCGGTATTCCGAGCTTGAAAATTTCGGGTGTATAATGAGGCGAGGTTTCGTCATAAACGCTGTTGGGACCGCCTGTAAAGATAATTCCCTTGGGAGCAATATCCTTGATTTTCTGAATATCAACAGTATAAGGCAGAATTTCGCAGTAAACATTACATTCACGCACTCTGCGTGCAATCAACTGATTATACTGACCGCCGAAGTCGAGTACAATTACGGTTTCCTTATTACTCATATCCTCTCATCTTCCTTTCTATTAACAAGCGGCTGTCTCAAAATTAAATACTTTGAGGCAGCCTCTGTAAAATATTATCTGTAAATTATATCGCTTCTTGCAGGTCCGTTTGATACCATTGTAATCGGTACGCCGATTTCCTTTTCGGCAAATTCAATGTATTCACGGCATTCCTTTGGAAGCTTGTCGTATTCGGTAATTCCCGAAATTGAACATTTCCAGCCCTTTAGCTTTTTGAGAATAGGTTTACATCTCTTGAGCTTTGTTGTAGACGGGAAGTAGTCGATAACCTCGCCGTCAAGTTCGTAGCCTACGCATACAGGGATTTCGTCGAGATAACCGAGAACGTCAAGAACGGTAAATGCCACCTGTGTTGCACCCTGCACCATGCAGCCGTATCGTGTTGCAACAAGGTCAAGCCAACCCATACGGCGAGGTCTGCCTGTTGTTGCGCCGAATTCGCCGCCGTCGCCGCCACGTTTGCGAAGCTCGTCTGCTTCTTCGCCGAAGATTTCAGAAACAAACTCGCCTGCGCCAACTGCGCTTGAATAAGCCTTGACAACAGTGATAACGTCCTTGATTTCGTAGGGCGGAATACCTGCGCCGACTGCGCCGTAGCCTGCGATTGTGTTTGAAGAAGTAACCATCGGATAAATACCGAAGTCGGTATCCTTTAGCGAGCCGAGCTGACCTTCAAGAAGAATATTCTTGCCCTCTTTGAGAGCTTTATGAATAAAGGTGAAAGCGTCGCCTACATAGGGAGCAAGAAGCTCCTTGTACTCCATAAGCTTGTCGAAAACTTCTTCTTCTGTAATGGGTTCTTTATGATAGAGGTTTGTAAGCGTTGCGTTTTTAATTTCAAGAGCGTGAT
>CAZNUF010000171.1:0-3554 GCA_964576125.1 uncultured Ruminococcus sp.
TTTATGAGGACGATAAGATTCTTGCATTCTACGACCTTGAGCCGCAGGCTCCCGTGCACGTTCTTGTGATTCCAAAACAGCACATCTGTTGTGCAAACGCTGTTGACGAATCAAATGCAGACGTTATTGCACATATCTTTAAAAAAATTCCTGAAATCACCAAGACTCTCGGTCTGGATAACGGCTACAGAATTGTAAACAACTGCGGTGACGACGGTTGTCAGAGCGTGAAGCATATGCACTTCCACATTCTCGGAGGCAAAAAGCTTAACGGTCAGATGGCGTAAGGGGTAAAGGAAATGGGTACATATAAAATTAAAATTGCAGGACTTGAGCGTGAGCTTGAAATGTTCCCTGTAAACGATAAGCTCGACATTGCCGCTTTTATTATGTTCGGCGATGTTGAAATGACGGAAAAGGCGGCGACGGAGCTTCTCAAAATCTGTCCCAAGCATGATGTTGTTGTAACGGCAGAGGCAAAGGGTATTCCGCTTTGCTACGAAATGGCAAGACAGGGATGCAGAAATTACGTTGTTGCACGCAAGGGCGTAAAGGTTTATATGCGCAATCCTATTGATGCAGAGGTTGACTCAATCACAACTGCAAATCATCAGAAGCTCTATTTCGGTGAAAATGACGCTGAATTTCTCAAAGGCAAAAGAGTGCTTATTGTTGATGACGTTATCTCAACAGGCAACAGCTTGAAGGCGCTTGAAAACCTTGTTGAGAAAACAGGAGCGAATATCGTAGGTAAGGCGGCTGTGCTCGCCGAGGGAGATGCAAAAGACCGCAAGGATATTATTTTCCTTGAGGAGCTTCCGCTTTTTTTTAAGTAAAACGATTATCTGAAAAGGATGAAATTTATGAAACGGCTGTTGGCAACGGTGGGACTTACTTATCTTTCCGTGCTTTCAGCCGTTTTTTATTTTGCAAACGGCACATTTACAAATATAATAATTATGTTGTCGGCACTGTCTGCACTTATAGGAATATTCTTTAGAGCAATAAAAAATAAAATCAGAATAAAAAAGTCACTTTTTGATTTATTGATTACTGTCGGTTTATCCTCTTTTGCCGCTTGTATTGCTATAATTTTGTATTCTAATTTTATTTATCAGCCTGTTGTGAACAATTATTCCGAAAGAGAATTAAATATTGAGGGATATATCTGCGACGAAATTCAGAAAAATGAAAACAGTAATGTTTATATAATTTCCGCCGACAAAATAAACGGTAACTGCGAAAACGTAAAAATCAGACTGATTTCAACAGTTGACTTGAAGTGCGAGGATTTTGACCGTATTGACGCAAAATTTACTGTAAGCAAAGCAGAAAACGGCTACAATTTAAGCAAAGGAATTTACCTTTCTGCATTTTATGACGAGGAAAACGACAGCTTTAAATCAACGGGGGAAAAGCAGTTTTCTCTATACAGCATTGCGGTCAACATAAGAAAAGCTATGAAAAGCTCGCTCAATTCTCTGTTGCCTCAAAACACTTCGTCACTTTGCAAGGCTGTTTTGCTCGGTGACAAGAAAGCACTTTCTGACGATATAAAAGCTGACTTTTCAAAAACAGGCACAAGCTTTCTTATAGTTGTTTCGGGAATGCACCTGGCTATAATAGTAGGTTTCGTCTTATTTCTCTTGAAGAATATAATCAAAAACAGATATGCACTCGCCTCTGTTATACTGGGAATAGTATTCTGCTTTATGGCGGTAACCGGATTCACGCCGTCAGTTGTCCGTTCGGGAATTATGCTGATTCTCACGTATTGTTCAAATGCCGTTTTCAGACGTACTGACGGACTTAATTCCCTCGGAGCTGCGGCAATTGTACTTACATTATTCAATCCGTTTGCAGTCGGTGACATAGGAATGCTGTTGTCGTTTTCGGCAACGGCAGGAATCATTCTCTGGGCGAGAAAAATTGAAATTTACTTATCCCGAAAGTTAAACTTAATAGGAAAACACAAATTAATCAGAGGAGCGTTAAATCTTATTTCCGTTTCAGTATCGGCGTCACTCTGGATAATTCCGATTACAACAATTGCGTTTCACAGGGTATCGCCTTTTGTTGTGCTGACATCATTCTTTGCCGAGCCGATTGTGAGCGTTGTGTTGATTTGTGCAATGCTTGCGTCACTGCTATATCTATGCCCGATAATTTCATTTTTCGCCTATACATTTGCGCTTGGAGCAGATATTCTTGGCAATTTGTTATTGCAGATAATTTCGTTGTTTGCCGCAATACCTTATTCACGTGTAAATTCCGACAAGCCGTATTTTTACATCTGGCTGATTTTTACGGCTTTGCTGGTCATAATCGGATATGCCGTAAAGGCAAAGGGCTTTTATGTGCGTTGTGCCGTTACTGCATCTGCGGTAGTGCTGACAGTCGGCTGGGCTGTTTATGCGATTATCGGTAACAACTCCGCAACACTCAAAATCTACAATGTCGGTAGCGGCGTTACTGCCACTGTTGAGTGCGGCAGTAATATTTCGTTCATCTCCTGCGGAGGTACAAACGGCAGTGCATATCAGATAATTGAAGATATTTCGGGAGATTTTTCATCAATTGACAGCATTATAATTCCAAATGCGAAATTAAAATACGCAAAATATCTCCCTCAACTGATGTCTGAATTTGACGTATCTAATATTTTGGTATATGATAATAACACCGATAAAAAATCGCTTGCAAAATACGGCGACAAAATAAAAACATTCAGCGATGACTGTCATTTTACAATAAATCTAAATCCACATACAACACTTGAAGTAATTAACATTGATTCAGTTACATATCAATATTTAAACATAAATGGCAGTACAGTTTTGTTTGTCACGAGCAGGTCGGATATTGCAAAACTCCCCGAAAAGTACAGAACGTGCAATTATCTTCTTGTCGATTCAAACGTAAAAAACAGCAATCTGCTTTCTTGCAAAAATGTGATTTTTTCGGGTGATAAAATTTTACTCGGAAATAAATATAATTCTATTAAAGAAATAAGTGCCGATATTTATACAACATCCGACGGCGTTGCGGAGCTTATATTCAGCGGAGGTTCAAATGTCAAAGATAAGTGAATCCGAACTTAAAAAACAGATAAAGTCAAGACAGTTCTCGCCGATTTACGTGATTTACGGTACAGAGCAGATGTTTGTTCGCCGTTATTCGGAACAGCTTGCAGACGCCGTAACGGGTAAAAATCCATCGGACTTCAACTTCCATAAATTCAGCGGAGATATAAATCTCGACGATTTTGCGGCGTCACTTCAGATTGTGCCGTTTATGAGCGAGTACAACTGCGTTTTCGTTTCGGACATATTTTTTGATAATATGGACTCCGATTCAATTGCACGTTTTAAGGAAATCACCGACAAAACGGTTGATACAACAGTGCTGATTATTTCAATGCCGACCTACGTCCCGACAAAAAACAGCGCCGCTTTCAAGTCGCTTGTAAAAAAAGCAGAAAAAAACGGCTCGGTCTGCGAATTTAACAAGCTCAATCAGTCAATGCTCGAACGCTATATTGCAAAGTGGGCAAA
>CAZNUF010000172.1:0-3539 GCA_964576125.1 uncultured Ruminococcus sp.
AGCGCTTTTCAGCCATATTCTGGGATACAAGACGAGAAATTGCAATCGGCAGACCACCTGTCGCTACCGTAAAAATTACGCAAAAGATTTCATAGGCGTTGCTGTAGAGTCCCATACCCATTGAAGCAACGTCTTCGCCGAACATTGAATAAATATTGGTCAGTAATATTTTGTCAAGAAGTCCAAATACCTTGACTATAACCATACTCAATGTTAATATTGCCGCACCCTTTAAAAAAGTTTGCGACACATCTTTTTCGGAAGTGGCGACAGCATTATATTTTTTTGACAAATCAAATCACCTTTAGTACTTATTTTAAACAATTCATATACATACTAACGGGCGGCAAAATATTATGTCGCCCGTAAATACTGTTAAATTAGAATATGATTATCAGCAGATTATTCTACAGTTTCAGTGTTCTCTTCTGTTTCCGTAGCTTTTTCAGACGAAAAATCATCATCGTTTACTTCGTCAAGTCTTGCACCGCAGATATTGCAGAAAACCGAGTTTTTGGGGACGTTTGCATCGCACTGCGGACATCTCTTCTGATTTTTTGAAGCCGCAATATGCTCGTTGATTATGTTGAGATTGTCCTTTAACTCTGTGATTTCGGCAACAATCTGCTTAACCTGACCGGATAAATCAATTCCGTGAACCTGCTCTTTATAGGTAAGTGCTCCGAGGTCACGAAGCTTTTTATTGATTTCTCCCCTGATTTCAGCAGCAGTTATTTTATGCTTTGATACATCATAAACATCAGAAGCTTTTTTTGAAACAGCAGAAGCAGCCGCTTTTGCATTAACAACTACATCATCAAAAATTTCATCAAATTTTCCCATAATAATACCGACCTTTCTAAATTAAAATAATAAATTTCTGCGAATAAATTTTTATAAGTCACGCATATTATATCACTGTTTATCACAATAATCAACAGTTTAATTTACCATAGAATCTCATTATTGACGATTTTCTTTCAATCAGCTCATCGAAACGGTCTACATATTCATACGGATACTTAAAGTTGAATATTCGTTCAAGGTAATCTGTTTCATTATTTTTGAGCTTTGTAACTCCTCCCGAGCCGCAGGCAAGAATTGTGTGAGTTTCGTCCATAACATAGACGTTGTACAGACTTTCAAAGCCTTTCTTTGACCAGCCGACATTTTCAAGATTACCGACCATTCTGCTCTGACGGTACATATAGTACGGGATATATTCATCTGAAGTAAGTACGTTTTGAGTATATTCGAGCATTTTTCTTGCAGTTTCGGCGTCTTCCCTGTTAAGAGTTTTGCCGATATTCGTGAGAGTTGAGGCTCGTTTCATACAAAGCGTATGTACGGTAATACATTCGGGAGATAATGTACGAACGCTGTCAAGAGAATTAATAAAGCTCTCTTCGGTATCGGTAGGAAGTCCTGCAATCAAATCGGTATTTATATTGTCAAATCCGCACTTTCTTGCAAGCTCAAAGGCAGTGAAAAACTGCTCCGAGTTGTGCTTTCTGCCTATTTCTCTCAATACATTATCGTTAGTTGTCTGCGGATTTATGCTTATTCTGTCAACTTTATTTTCTTTTAAAGCACAAAGACGTTCCTTATCAATAGTATCGGGGCGACCTGCCTCAACAGTAAATTCCCTGCAAGTTGACATATCAAAGCTGTTCCTTACTGTTTTCAGCACCTTGTCAAGCTGTTCTGCATTAAGTGTTGTGGGAGTTCCTCCGCCGAAATACACCGTTTCAAGCCTTAATCCGAGGTCAGATGCAATCCGTGCTGTTTCCTTCATTTCCTCACATAGCAGCTCGGTATACGGTTCAATCAGCTTTTTAGCACGCTCAACAGACGACATTACGAAGGAACAATAACTGCACCTTGACGGACAGAAAGGGATTCCTACGTACAAACTGAATGATTCAGGACGTGAAAGGTCAAGAATTTTCTTTTCGTTTTTCTCTGTCAGCTCGGCAAGTTCTAATTTTTCGGGGCTTACGTAAAATTCATTTAAAAACTTTCTTCGTGCCCCGTCCACTCCGAGTTCTTCGCACAAACGTCTGAACAGCTTTACGGGACGAACACCTGTAAGCACTCCCCACGGCTGTGTAAAACCCGAATACTGACATAAAAGCTGATAGAGAAGCTGTGCAGAGGTAAGCTCGTTATCTTCGGCTTTTTCAGACACAAGAGATTTTTGAAAGTTATTTATTGAAACTTCAATTCTGACTTTATCCGATACTTCGGTATAGATATACGGCTGTTCTAAAGAATCAAATGTTTTGAAAACATTGATTTTTTCATTTGGAAAAAACAGCCTTGTAAGATTTTCCAGTTCAAACCAGAAATTGTGATTTTTAACGTATAAATTCATATTACAGCATCCTCATCAGAGGGTTGTACTTTCTTTCATGTTCAAGTGTTGACAGCGGACCGTGACCGGGAATTACACGGTAATCTCCCGAAAGGTTCTTAAGCCTTAAAATTGAGTTGTACATATCACTGTTGCTTCCTGTCGGTAAATCGGTTCTTCCGTAGGATTCACAGAATAGCGTATCACCGCTTATAAGCGTATCATCAAAAATAAAGCAACCGCCGCCGCTTGTGTGCCCGGGAGTCTGAATATAGCGGATTTCGGTTTCACCAAGCATAAAGGTATCGTTATCATTTAAAAGTATATCGGCTGAAAAAGCAGGTAAATCTATGTTGTGATTAACGCTTAAATTCAGAGTCGGTGTACTTAAAAATTTATTTTCTTTTTCACCTGTCACAATTTTTGCATTAAACCTTTCAGCAAGCTGTTTAGCATAACCTATGTGGTCATAGTGACCGTGAGTGAGCAATACATATTCAAGCTTTCCGCCGTCTTTTTTAATCTGCACAATAAGCTCATCGGATTTTTCACCGGGGTCTACTACGGCTGATTTTCCTGTTGCTTTATCAACAAGATAACAGCAGTTTGTTGCAAGAAAGGTCACATTATATACTTTTACATCTATCATTTTTTCAAATCCTTTGAGTTAATATCAATTGTTACAGGACCGTCGTTTGTAAGAGAAACCTGCATATCTGCACCAAAAACACCTTTTTCTACACGTGAAATTCCGTTATCTGTCATTTTCTTACAGAAATACTCGTAAAGAGGCTCGGCTGTTTCGGGACGTGCGGCGGCAATAAAGCTCGGACGGCGTCCGTGAGAACAGTCTGCGCAAAGTGTGAAGTTTGAAATAACAAGAACACCGCCGTCTACGTCGGTTAGCGAAAGATTCATTTTATCGTTTTCATCGGTAAAAATACGAAGTCCCGATATTTTTGCTGCGAGCACCTCGGCATCACGCTGTTCATCACCGTTTTCAACACCGAGCAGAATCAAAAATCCTTTTTCAATCTGTCCGACTGTTTTGTTTTCAATATCAACACGTGCGTTTGACACACGTTGAAGGATTGCTTTCATATTATAACCTCTTGATTTCCTCAATTCCGTTTATGTCGGAAAGTTTTGAAATAACGCCACGCAGGTGATTACGTCCCATAACGTC
>CAZNUF010000173.1:0-3524 GCA_964576125.1 uncultured Ruminococcus sp.
TTTTGTTTTTGATTGAAGAATATTATTTATACGATAACCTAATTTTGTTGCTGTAATAGAAAAATACAGCTAAAAATTGGAGATTGCAACGGCTTTGTGGCTTGATTTTGGCTTAATAAAAGCTACAGCTATAAAATAAAAAACTGCTGTAAAAATACAACAGTTTTAAAAATATGACTGTATCTGTAAGCCGGGTTCTGTCGTGAACAGCCATCTATCTTGGCAGCCTGTTACCAGAACTGCTCGGTGCCACCTCCTAAGGACACGCCGAGCAAGCGTATAATGTCCTACCACGGTGTTGCTTCAAATAGGGTTTACACGGCAGACAGCTCTCGCTGTCTCCGGTGAGCTCTTACCTCGCCTTTCCATCCTTACCACAAAAAGTGGCGGTAATTTTCTGTTGCACTATCCCTGGAGTCGCCTCCGGCGGCCGTTAGCCGTTATTTTTGCTCTGTGAAGCCCGGACTTTCCTCGCACAAAGCCTTTCGGACTTTGCCCGCAGCTGTTCAACGCACTCGCAGTACATATAATAAAATAATTAAGGGCAAAAGTCAATAATTTTCTGCAAACTGCTTGATATAAAAGGAATTTCAGTATATAATTTATATGTTTGCGATTTAAAATTTCGAAAAGGAGTATTTTTATGGATATAAGAAAAGAATCTCTTAAAAAGCACTATGAATGGAACGGCAAAATTGAAGTTGTATCAAGGGTTTCAATTTCTGACTCGGAGGATTTATCTCTTGCATACACTCCCGGTGTTGCAGAGCCTTGCCTTGAAATTCAGAAGGATTATGAAAAATCCTTTGAGCTTACAAGAAGAAACAACCTTGTTGCAGTAATCACAGACGGTACAGCCGTACTCGGTCTCGGTGACATCGGTCCCGAGGCAGGAATGCCCGTTATGGAGGGCAAATGTGCGCTGTTCAAGGAATTTGCAGACGTTGACGCATTTCCTATCTGCGTAAGAAGCAAGGACGTTGACGAAATTGTAAACACAATATATCTTATCAGCGGTTCATTCGGTGGAATTAACCTTGAGGACATTGCGGCTCCGAGATGCTTTGAAATTGAGAAAAAACTCAAAGAAAAGTGCGACATTCCAGTTTTCCACGACGACCAGCACGGAACGGCTGTTATTGTTGCGGCAGGTCTTTTAAACGCTCTTAAAATTGTCGGCAAAAATATTGAAACTGCTAATATTGTTGTAAACGGC
The DNA here is from genome assembly GCA_964576125.1 of uncultured Ruminococcus sp. GTDB lineage: Bacteria > Bacillota > Clostridia > Oscillospirales > Acutalibacteraceae > Ruminococcoides. The sequence continues at coordinate 1,217 of CAZNUF010000173.1, forward strand.
GCAGGCTCGGCAGGAATTGCGATTACAAAGCACCTTTTCAATATGGGTGCAAAGAATATCACTCTCTGCGATATTAACGGTATTATCTGCGAGGGCGACGACAGCTTAAGCGAAGTACACAAATATATGGCAACAATTACAAATCGTGAAAAGAAAACAGGTAATCTTTCTGATGCAATGAAAGGTGCCGACGTGTTTATCGGCGTTTCTGCACCGAACATTGTAAATGAAGAAATGGTAAAATCTATGGCGGACAATCCTGTTATCTTCTCTATGGCTAATCCCACTCCCGAGATTATGCCCGATGTTGCTAAAAAGGCAGGAGCGGCTGTTGTGGGAACAGGCAGAAGTGATTTCCCGAATCAGATTAACAACGTGCTTGCCTTCCCCGGAATTTTTAGAGGTGCGCTTGATTGCAGAGCAAGCGAAATCAATGAAGAAATGAAAGTTGCAGCTTCATATGCAATTGCTTCCCTCGTTGGCGATGATGAATTAAACCCCGAGTACATTCTTCCGCAGGCTTTTGACAAGAGAATCGGCAAAGCCGTTGCAGAGGCTGTTAAGAAAGCGGCTGTAAAAACAGGCGTAGCAAGGATTTAAAATTTTAAATATATAAATTCAGCGTCAAGGAACACAAATCCTTGACGCTTTAATAAACTCAGAAATCAAACACAGGCAGTTGGAGTTGTTTATTCTATTATTTTTTTATAACCAAAATACTGTGTCAAAATCAAAATTAATGCACTGCAAGCAAGTATTCCATCCATAATACCCGCAGGCAGCATAAACATCATCAGAGCCATTGTAATAACACAATTTATAATGGATAATGCCAGTCCCCACATTCTATTTTTCCATAATCCAATTGCTCCTATAACTCTTACAATCCCATAAAGCATTCCCATTATAAGCATCAAATTCATATTATCTTGAAAAAAAGGAACAATAAATGAAAAATACTCATTTATATCAAATCTATCTGCACCTAAAATAAATACAGGAATTAGACAAAAACAACCGCCAATTTCCATTAATGCTCCATGAATAATCATCAAAACTGATGCTATTTTATATTTTTTCATCTGTTAACTCCTCATTTTTTATAAGTTCTTAAAATAAAAATATATATTTAAATTTATTTATATATCTTTCTTCATTGCTATATGCTCGCAATATTCGTCAAAGTAGATTTCACCGTGTTTTTTATAGCCGAGCTTTTCATAAAAGCCTGACGCTCTTACCTGTGCGGAAAGCGAAATACTATCTGCACCCATTTTTTTAGCGTTTTTTTCAGCTTGAAGCAAAATTTTTTCACCGTAGCCCTTTCCCCTGTACGGCTTTAATATGGCAATTCTGCCGATATGATATTCATTATCCTGCTTGTAAAGACGACAACAACCTAGAGGCTTACCGTCAAGATACATAATAATATGAGTTGCAATATTATCTATATCGTCAAATTCTATTTTAAATCTTTGTTCTTCTATGAACACCGTTTCACGAATCATTTTTTCATCTTCGGAAAGAGTGTTTGTCACTTTAAAATTAATCATATTTCATCTCGTATTTCCTCCGCTTTATTTAAAAGAGCGGATTTTTCATTTTCAAGCTTGTCCTCAATTACAAGGCTCAAAAGCATTTTCAGGATTTTGCCGATTTTTACTCCATCGGTTACTCCGAGCTTTTTAATATCGTTTCCGTTGATTTTAAGCTGTTTTAAGGTAAAACAATCTTTATCGGCTAATATTTCTTCGTAAACTCTACAGGCAAGGTCGAGCTTTTCGAGCTTTTCTTTGTGCTTATAATCAGACTGCGCCATAATATCGGCTCGCTGAATTTTTAATAAAAGCTCAACATTTTTGTCGCCTATAGCACTCATAACGTGCCTTAACTGACGTTTTGAACCGTTAAAACGAACATCGTGATATTTTATAAGTGTTACGCAGGTTTCTATAAAATTTGTGGGATATTTTAGTCTGCGGAGTATTGTTTCAGCTATTTCTGCACTGTATTTCGGATGGCCTTTAAAGTGGCACGTTCCGTCCTCGTCACGCTTACAGGCTTTCGGCTTGCCAATATCATGTAAAAGCATTGACATTCTAAGTAAGGGCATTTTGTCAATTGACTTTACGGAATAAGTTGTGTGACGCCACAAATCACGATTGTGGTGCTTTGTGTGCTGACTGTAGTCAAACATAGGCTTTATTTCAGGAATGAAAACAGCAATTACGTCACGATAGTTATTAAGTATTTCTTCAGCACCGTTACCGCACAAAAGCTTATTAAATTCAACGGAAATTCTTTCAAC
>CAZNUF010000174.1:0-3522 GCA_964576125.1 uncultured Ruminococcus sp.
AAAAAGGAATGACATTATAATGAAAAGAATTGCAAGCTTTACCGTTAATCACAACACATTAAATCCCGGAGTTTATATTTCACGTATTGACGGTGACATCACAACCTACGATATGCGTTTTGTAAAACCCAATACTCCCCCGTTTTTGCCGAATCCCGTTATGCACACCATTGAGCACCTTTTTGCAACCTATGCACGCAACAGCGAGTATGCCAACAATGTAATTTATTTCGGACCTATGGGATGCAGAACAGGATTTTATTTCCTTGTGAGAGATTTAAACCATCAGCAGGCACTTGACCTTATTAAGGAAACAGTGAAAAAGTGCAGTGAGCATATCGGGGAAATTCCCGGAACTACTGCAATTGAGTGCGGAAATTACAAGGAACACGACAAAAACGGTGCTATTTCTGCTTTGAAAGAATATTACTCTCTGTTGAAAAATTACAGCATTGATAACTTACAGTATAATTAATTTGAAGAAATATTGTGCATTTTAACAGATATTAGTGACAGTTATTGGTGTTTTTTCTGTTAATGGTTACGTTTTTTAATTCTCTTATTGCAAATTCGTTACAATTTGATATAATTAAGGTGTTAAGTTTGTTACAAAAATGTAACGGTTAATGAGATAGGAGAAATTATTTTGAAGACAAAGTTCATTGGTTTGGAAGGTTTCAATGAAATAGAAAGTCTTTCAACAAAAAAGAAAAAATCAACAGGAAAAACTGTTCAGCCGTCCGTTGCTTACAAAACTGTTCGCTTTGTAAAGAGGGCGTCTGTCTACTTTGCAAAGTCAGTTAGCAAAAAGTTTGCTGAAGTTTCAACCCGTTTTATCGGCAAAAAATCAGACAGACTTACTGCTAAAGCAGTTAAGAACGTAAGGGTTGAAAAAAGAGTCTCGGTTCTTGACAAGTGCTATACCGAAAACAGAAACGGCGCAAAGGGTGAATTTACAAGCTCTCTTAAAGACGCTGTTTCAGGCGTTTCAATTATGTCGGGCAGAAAAAAATACGCCCACAGCGCACCTGCATCAGCTTACCGCACTCATACTATTCTTAAGAAAAGAGCTGTTCTTGCTGTTGTTGCCTGTGCAACGGCGATTATGCTTTCCTGCGTAACAGTAGCAAGCGCACTTGACACTTATGATAACACACCTAAGGTTATCACAACCTCATCTGCTGTCCAGAGTTATGTGTCAGGCAATAACGATAACGGCAGTGAAGACAATGAAGAATTAAATTCAGTATTCACATCAACTGCCGACGAAGCGATAAACACTCTCGGTTCGGGCGCATACGCTTCAATTACAAAGGCACTGCTGAACGACAACATCGGCAACGGCTGTTCGGGACTTTACATTGACGGCAATCTTATCGGCGCAACAAGAGAAACCGACGCACTTAAAGCCGCTCTTGATAAGGTTCTTACAGATTACAAAGAGGGCTATGACGATGAAACAACAACAGAATTTGCAAATGACGTTGTTGTAAAGGGCGGAAGCTTTGCGGAAGAGGACATTATGACTGTACCCGAAATTATGGCTTCTGCCGAAGGCAAATTCTCAATTGCACTTTCAACCGACATCGTTTATACAAGAGAAATCAGTTACGAAGTTAAGACAGAATATGACGATTCACAGTCATCATCTTATAAAAAGGTAAAGACCGAAGGTAAGAACGGCGAGGAAGAGGTTACAATCCGCACCACTTTTACCGACGGTATGCAGACTGACGCTGTTGAAACCGACTCCAAGATTATTACAAAGGCAGTTGACGAAGTTGTTGTAAAGGGCTCAAAGGACGGCGTTGTTGAAGAAAGCAGTTCAGTATCCAAATCAAGCTCCGGTTCTTCTGCTTCAGGTACTTTCTGCTGGCCTGTTCCCTACACTCACAGCATTTCAAGCTATTATGAATGGCGTTGGGGCAGAATGCACAACGGTATTGATATTGCATCAGGCGGCATTTCAGGTCAACCGATTGTTGCCTCTGACGGCGGAACGGTTATTCAGGCAGGCGACAAGGGCGACGGTTACGGCAACTATGTGATTATCGACCACGGCAACGGTTATAAGACGCTCTACGGTCATTGCAGTTCCTTAGCAGTATCTTACGGTCAGTACGTTTCACAGGGTGAAACAATCGGATATGTAGGTTCAACCGGTAACTCGACAGGACCTCACCTTCATTTTGAAATTATCTACAATTCAAACAAGCTCAATCCCCTGCAGTTTGTATCTTAAGTCGAGTACCTCGACACGCTGATTAAGATAATAAATTATTACAGCGGTGCTGAATCAAGCACCGCTGTTTTTTTACCGTACTTTTCTTTTTGCATATTTTTTGAAATATTTCTACCGAATTTTTATATCATTTTACATATTTTATAGACTTTTTTAATTTTGTGTGGTAGAATAATAATAATCTAAAATGAAAAGAGGTAATATTATGAATCTGAACACACAGCAAAATTCTGAAAGTTCAAAAAATGTGTTCACGGCTAATCCCGTTGTAAGACAGCTTAATAAAGTTAAAGAAAAGGCAAAGCCGGGCGAAGGTGCTACATATGCAGGAATAACGATAAAAACTATCTTTTTCCTGCTTATGACGATTGTCGGCATTGCAGGCTACTATCTTGCTTATCTTTACTATTTCAGCACGCTTGAACAGTTAAACTTTATATCATCCGAAGGCGGAATTGTTGTTTCCTACACAGTGAATGAATTAATATTTGTCGCAATAGCATTGCTGATAACAATTGTATTTCCGTTCCTCGCTGTTTTTTTAAAGAAAACAATTCCCGTAACAGGTACTGTCTATTCCGTGGCACAGGGATTTTTGCTCGGCTGGACTATACACAGATGCTTGCAGGGGTTTGAGCATCTTGCACTCGAGGCTCTTATAATCACACTTATCATTGTTACTGTTATGGCTATCCTCTACTCAACACGCATTGTTAGGGTAACCGGTAAGTTCAGAGTTGTTATAACCACACTTTTTGCAACAATTATTTTATCGTCAATTATCGGCTTTATCCTTTATTTTATTCCTGCAACCTCAGGATTTATTACAGCATTTTTCGGCAATCCGCTGTTTTCAATCGGCTTTTCCGTTTTAGGAATTATCACCGCAACACTCTTTTTGCTCACAGATTTTGACACCATCGAAAAAACCGTTGAAAACAATCTGCCCAAAAAGTATGAATGGAGCGCTTCTTTCGGCCTTGCATTCACTGTAATTTGGATTTACCTTAAGGTTCTTGATCTACTTCTTACAATAAGCAAAAACAGTAAATAATCAAAAATTTACGGCTGCTGTTACGGCAGCCGTTTTATTTTGTAAATGCAAAACAGACCGTCTCCCGACGGTCTGTTTTGCGATTGTGTGTTTTATGAAAATGAATGTTCAGTGTGAGCATTTCATTTTCATATATTATACTATTTTTTCGACCTGATTTCAAGTGGATACAGGCGGATTTGTCTTTTCTCAACAGTCAAAATGACGATATGCACAATATTTTAAG
>CAZNUF010000175.1:0-3522 GCA_964576125.1 uncultured Ruminococcus sp.
GCACTTTCTTCAATGAGAGTCTGCAAAAAGTTCAAGTCGGTAATTCTCTGTTCGGGTGTGCTTTCAATCTGTTGCTTTTTTGTCGGAATGTGCGCCTCGTATTCGCTCGACACTCCGACAGGTGCAAGCGTTGTAATTGTAAATGCTGTTGTGTTCCTTATTTTCTGGCTGATTGAAATTATAAGAACAAAATTTTCCAAAATAAATCATATAGACTGACTATAAAATATTTTCTGCTAACGGATACTCGCTTTCTTTAATGGAAGCGAGTTCTTTTTTTGCAGTCGTGCTTTCTGCAAAGTACATATCAGGACTGCAATTTTCTGCATAGGAACGCATATTTGAAATATTATTACCAATTTCGTCCACATAATCGTGAATAAGGAGCATATCAATTCTTTTAGCCGTATCGTCCCATTTTTCTTCAATATTAATACACACTCTGATAGCTTCTTCAAATTCACTTTTTCTCATATATTTATCGCTCTGCTCAATCATAGAAACAAACGAGTCAACCTCTGCACTGACGTAGCCAAGCTGTAAAGCGGCACAAATTGCAACAATCAGTACAAATATTAAAGAAACATATATTCTTTTCATACGCTGACCTCTTTCTGAACAATGTTGTATTTTCCGAGTGCGTCAAGCGTCATTAGAAAAACATCCTTAAGTCTTGTGTGTTCACTTTTCAGAATTTTATATACATCTTCCTTGTTTTTGCCGCAAAGCTTAAGCGAGTTGTCGAGTATCTGACCGTCACTGACGACAACTGTTTCAATTTTGTTGTCCTTGATTTTTACTTTCAGGTCATCGGCACTTGGAGTTCTTCTTTGAGGTTTTTCAAGAACGCTGACTTTTCCGTTTGTTTCAACTATGCAATACTGAACGTCCTCAATTGAAAAAATGTCCTGTTGTCGAAGCTGAACACATAAATCCTCGGTAGTCAGCCGAAGTCTGCGCATTTCATTTTGCAAGATTTTTCCGTCACGTATTACAACAATCGGACTGCCGCACATCATTTTGCGGAATTTTCCGCTTTTCATCATCAGCACACTTGCTGCAATTTCAAGGGCAACAAGCACTATTACGGGGATAATTCCGCTTAATAACGGCTGGGAAGTGTTCTGCATTGGGATAGCCGCAATTTCTGATACTATAAGCGTGATTACAAGCTCGCTCGGCTGCATTTCGCTGATTTGTCGTTTTCCCATAAGCCTTACTGCAAGTACAACGAATGCATACAGAAGTATTGTTCGTATAATTGAAATAATCATATAATCACCATTATTAATATCTGCAAAAAGCACTTACATATTCTTCCGAATAAAAATATAATTGCGGATAAAACTAATTATCGGTGATAAGATGTACAAATCGTTGACAAAAAATCTTGATACACTTAAAAAAAAGTTTGCATCCTCTGCTGATTTTACGGTTCGTGAAATGACTTTGTCTGCACTTGATTCCATAAATGCGGCTATAATCACAATTGAGGGAATGTGCAGTAAAGAGGTTATTGCACTGTCGGTAATCAATCCTTTGCTTGCATACAGCTTTACTGAAACTTCGTCTGATAAAATTTTAGACGAAATTAAGAGCTCTGTTCTTACGTCAAGTGAAATCGTTGAGTTCAACACCTTTGATAAAGCTGTAATGTTTTCAACCTCGGGATTTGCATTACTTGCCATTGACGGTACAGACAGAATGCTTGCAATAGGCGTTCAGGGCTTTTCTTTCCGAAGTGTAAGCGAGCCTGAAAGCGAGGTTGTCCAGCGTGGCTCAAGAGAAGGCTTTACCGAACCACTGCGAATAAATATGACGCTTATCCGAAGAAGAATAAAAAGTCCCGACCTTGTATTTGAAACAATAACAGTCGGCAGTGAATCACAAACACAGCTTATGCTTTGCTATCTGCAAAAAAGTGTTTCCCTCGAAATCCTTAAGAAAATTCGTTGCCGTCTGAATGATTGTAATCTTGAAACTGTACTTGCGTCAGGCTATCTGACGGAATATCTTGAAGACAAAGGCTCAAAGTCGATTTTTTCGGGGGTGGGAATATCCGAACGCCCCGATACCGTCTGCGGAAAATTGACAGAGGGCAGAGTTGCAATACTCATAGACGGTACTCCTGCGGTGATAATCTTACCTCATCTGTTTGTCGAGGAGTTTCAAAGCGTTGATGATTATTCAAACCGCCCATATTATGCTACATTTATCAGAATTTTAAAGTATCTTTCATTTTTTATTGCGGTATATCTTCCGGGAATTTATACTGCATTTGCCCAGTTCCATCCAGAATATTTCCCGACAGGACTGCTTATAAAAACATCTGAATCCCTGTCTGCAACCCCGTTGCCCGTAACGCTTGAGGTTGTGATAATAACATTTGTATACGAGATTATGCGAGAGGCAGGACTGCGAATACCCAAACCTCTCGGTCACGCAGTCAGCATAGTAGGCGCACTTGTAATCGGTGAAAGCGCAGTAAGTGCCGGATTTATCAGTTCTTCTACGCTTATGGTAGTTGCAACCGCCGCAATTTGCAGTTATGTCACTTCACCGCTGTATCCGCCGATAACCGTTCTTCGCTTTTCATTCGTAATAATAGGAGGAATTTTCGGATTGTGGGGGATAGTGCTTGCGTCCTGCGTAGTGATGATTAATATGTGTGCTAAAACTTCTCTCGGAGTACCGTATATGTCCTCCCTTGCTCCGTTCTCACTTAGAAGTATGCGGGATGTATTTATACGTACAGATTGGAAGAGTCTTTCAAAGCGAACAATAAAGGTGCAGAAATTCCCCGAAACGGAGGACAGCTATGCAGACAAAAATTAAATTTCCGTCAAAACGGTTGTTGCTATTGATTTTTCTTGCAGGCGTTTCCGTAATTTTACTTGAAAGCTTTGAAATTCCTAAAGGAACTTCATTTTTGTTTAATTTCTTAACTTTGATTTGCGGACTTTCTATAACTGCTTTGTTTTTCATACCGTCGGCAATAATTAAGAGCAGAACTGACCTTGATTTTATGTCGCTTGCTCACATCAAAACTCCCAATGCTATAATTTTTATATCAGCATTTTACTGTTTGTACTTTGTTTATTCAGCAGAACATTTTTTAGTAAAATACTGCGATATGTTTTCAAAAAAACTCAACAGTGAAGCAAATATTTTTGCTGTTGCTCTTGTTTTACTTGCAGTCTGCATATATGCCGCTTACAAAGGAACAAACGCAATTGCAAGATGCTCAATATTTATTTTTGCATTTTCTTTTATAGTATTAGTTTTGATTTTTACAGGCAATATTTCTAATATAGAAATAAACATAAAGGATTTCTCCTTTAGCGGACAAAAAAATGATTTTATAAACAATACTTCTTTTTTTCTTACTCCTGCGTTTACATCGGTAATTTTTGCGGTTTTATCAGGCTATACCAAAAATTTTCGTCCAAGACAAATAGTATTTTCAGTTATTATTACAGCAATCGTTTTTGCTCTGATTCTGTTTTTTACAACATTCGCACT
>CAZNUF010000176.1:0-3516 GCA_964576125.1 uncultured Ruminococcus sp.
GGTTCTTTATGATAGAGGTTTGTAAGCGTTGCGTTTTTAATTTCAAGAGCGTGATGAATTTTCTCTTTGAGGGAATCGGGGTCATCATACAGCTCGTTAATCTGGAAACCGATTTTAGAATATTTATCAGAATAGAACGGAGCGATACCGCTTTTTGTTGAGCCGAAAGAATTTTTGCCGAGGCGTTCTTCCTCGTAGCAGTCGAACGCAACGTGATAAGGCATAACAATCTGTGCTCTGTCGGAAATGATGATGTTCGGCTCGGGTACTCCTCTTTCCTTGAGATGAGCCATTTCCTTTACGAAATTTTCAACGCTGAAAGCAACGCCGTTGCCGATGATGTTTGTTATATTCTGATGAAAAACACCTGACGGTAACTGATGAAGAGCGAATTTTCCGTAGTCATTTACGATAGTGTGACCTGCGTTTGCACCGCCCTGAAAGCGGATTACGATGTCGCTGTCGTTGGCAAGAACGTCGGTAATTTTACCCTTACCCTCGTCGCCCCAGTTAGCGCCTACAATTGCTTTTACCATAGTTAAACTCCTTCTTGCAGTAGTCATTTACTGAAACTGCATAAATTATTATACGTTAATTTCAGGTTTGTCGGACTCGATGTCCTTGTACTTTTCAAGCACGGGATTTACAAAGTCGTTTAAGAAATCCTCTGTCTGCTCCTTCGCTCTGCCTGTGTACTTTTCAGGCTGGAGAATGTTCTCAAGCTCTTCAAGAGTTACGCCGAAGGCTTCGTCATTTGCTATACGCTCTAAAAGATCGTTTTCGCCGCCCTTTTCCTTGATCACCTTTGAAGCATCCATTGAATGAACACGGATTCTCTCGTGGAGCTGCTGACGGTCTGCACCTCTATTCTTTACAGCGTCCATCATAATATTTTCGGTAGCCATAAACGGAAGCTCTTTTCTTAAACGCTGTTCGATAACCTTGGGATATACCACAAGTCCGTCTGCAACATTTGCGTAGAGTGAAAGAATACCGTCAACGGCGAGGAATGCCTCTGGAATACTCAAACGCTTGTTTGCTGAGTCGTCAAGTGTTCTTTCAAACCACTGTGTTGCGGTTGTGAAATATCCGTTCAGCACATCGCACATTACATATCTTGAAAGTGAACCGATACGCTCACTTCTCATAGGATTGCGCTTATAAGCCATTGCCGAGGAACCAATCTGATTCTTTTCGAACGGCTCTTCAACCTCCTTGAGGTGCTGTAAAAGTCTTATATCGTTTGAGAATTTGGACGCTGACTGTGCAATTCCTGCAAGTACATTCAAGAACTGTGAGTCAAGCTTTCTTGAATAGGTCTGTCCCGATACGGGGAAGCAAGCCTTATATCCCATTTTCTCTGCAATCTTCTTATCAAGCTCCTTGCATTTCTCGTGGTCGCCGTCAAAGAGTTCAAGGAAGCTTGCCTGTGTGCCTGTTGTACCCTTTGAGCCGAGAAGCTTTGCCTTTGAAAGCTGATATTCAACGTCCTCTAAATCCATTAAAAGCTCCTGAATCCAGAGTGTTGCTCTCTTGCCTACCGTTGTTGGCTGTGCAGGCTGAAAATGTGTGAATGCAAGAGTCGGAAGAGCCTTGTATTCGTCGGCAAATTTTGAAAGGTTGCGTATAACGGTTACAAGCTTATTTCTGATAAGCTGTAAGCCTTCTGTCATTATGATTATATCAGTGTTATCGCCGACATAGCAAGAGGTTGCGCCGAGGTGGATAATTCCCTTCGCATTGGGACACTGAACGCCGTAAGCGTAAACGTGGGACATAACATCGTGACGGACAAGCTTTTCTCTCTCCTGTGCAACTTCGTAATTGATGTCGTCAGCGTGAGCTTTGAGTTCGTCAATCTGCTCCTGTGTTATCGGCAGACCAAGCTCCATTTCGGACTCTGCAAGAGCAATCCAGAGCTTACGCCATGTTCTGAACTTTTTATCGGGAGAAAATATATATTTCATTTCCTTGCTTGCATAACGTGCTGACAAGGGTGATTCATATGTATTTTTTTCCATTATATACATCCTTTCAAAATTTGGATTATTTAATTAACATTTCTTTTTATCAAAATTCATTCCGCCGCGTTCCTTACCCTTGAAGGTTTCTTTGGTAATCGGAGCAGGATAATTGCCGGTAAAGCAACCGTCACAGAATCCTATCGGGGCGTAATTTATCATCTCGTGGAGCGACTCAACAGGCAAATATCCGAGTGAATCAGCTCCGCTTAATTTTGTTATTTCTTCTATTGTATGGTTGCAGGCTATAAGCTCGCCACGTGAGGGAATATCGGTGCCGTAATAGCAGGGCCACATAAACGGCGGTGAGCTGATGCGCATATGAACCTCTTTTGCGCCTGCTTCACGAAGCATTGTGACGATTCTGTCAACGGTTGTGCCACGCACGATACTGTCGTCAATCATAACAACTCTCTTGCCCTTTACCATATCGGCAATCGGGTTGAGCTTTATTTTAACGCTCTTCATACGTTCCTTCTGGCTCGGCTTGATAAATGTTCTGCCGATGTAGCTGTTCTTTACAATTGCCTTTTCGTACGGTATTCCCGACTCCTCGCTGTAGCCGATTGCAGCGTCAATTCCCGATTCGGGAACGCCGATTACCATATCAGCCTCAACGGGATAGGTTCTTGCAAGGATTCGTCCTGCCTGTTTTCTTGCTTCATACACACTTACTCCGTCGATAAAGGAGTCGCTTCTTGCAAAATAAATATATTCAAAAATGCAGAGTGACTTTTTCTTATCGCCGAAGTCGGGTTTAATGCTTTGAACACCGTCGTTATTGACAACGACAATTTCACCCGGCTCAACGTCACGGATATATTCAGCACCGCAGGCGTCGAGCGCCGCACTTTCGCTTGCAAAAACGATTGAATCGTTGTATTCTCCCATACAAAGCGGACGGAATCCGTGAGGGTCACGAGCGGCTATGAGCTTTCTCGGGCTCATTACGAGCAGAGAATATGCACCCTCGATTACCTGCATTGTACGTGCAACAGCCTCTTCTACGGTATGACATTTAAGTCTTTCCCTTGCTATTACATAGCAGATAACCTCTGAATCAATTGTTGTCTGAAATATTGCGCCACGCTGTTCAAGTTGTCTGCGAAGTTCAAGAGCGTTGGTAAGATTTCCGTTGTGCGCAACAGAAAGAGTACCCTTTACATAACGCATAACAAGCGGCTGTGCATTTTCAAGCACAGAGCCGCCTGCCGTTGAATAACGAACGTGGGAAATACCCATTTGACCGTTTAATGAGTCGAGTATACTGTTGTTGAACACTTCGGTAACAAGACCCATATTTTTGTGATAATCTATTACACCGTCATCGGATACAGCAATTCCGCAGCTTTCCTGACCTCTGTGCTGAAGTGCAAGAAGTCCGTTATAGCAAGCGTAGGCAGGATTGATTGTTCCGTCGCTGAATATTCCGAATACGCCGCACTCCTCGTGCAGTCCCTCTTTTGCAAAATTATCGAAAGAAAAATTCACGGTT
>CAZNUF010000177.1:0-3501 GCA_964576125.1 uncultured Ruminococcus sp.
AAATTAGTAACCGCCTCTGACGGAGTATCTATAAGCTCTCTTGGTTCGCCGTTAACGTCATACTCTATTACTCTGCTGTCGCCTGATGCATCGGTTATGTAGAAATGGTAATCTCTACCGGATGATGCGAACATATCATAGCTGCGCAAAAGCTCCACTGCTTCCTCTGTGGTCGCCGCCCTGTCAAGAACAAGGCGTATTGCAAGCGTAGTTGAAATGACGGGCTTACCGGTGTTCTGGTGCACAGGCTCAGTGTCCAGCGTCAGCACGGCGATAGACACGCCCTTTTCGTTCATACCGTCAAGACATACAAAAGGCGCAGTCAAGCTCGCCAGCTTACTTTTGATATTCTCGTCAGGCACATTTGCCGAAACATTGTCAAGTGCAGCAAAGGCAATAGACTTATATCCGTCCTTCGGGGTGCAGTAAACCAACATAGCCGATGTATCTTTACTGAAATCGTAATTACGTCCCATATGAACGTCGCTGTCCTTATCGGTCAGTGTAAACGCCGTACAGCCGAAATTGGGCGCTTTGATCTTCACAGGCAACAGCGGCAGCGCCTCTTTCACAATTGCGTCGATCATCGTCTGATCGTCCTTAATGCCGTAATCAATCATATTGTCAAGATTGTAATCATATTGGACATCCATACGATAGAGATTGTAGCCATCCTCATAATCTGTAAGCTTCTCAATACTGCTAAAGGTCTGGATTCTGGTAAAATACAGCACAAAAAACGTAACGGCGGCTAATACAACAACCACCAGAAGTGCCAACAAAACTTGCAAAATACGCTTCTTAACTTTATTCATATCATTTCCTCCTTTTAGGTTTGGTAAAAATACTATTGGTTAATAGATTTTTTATTTCTTCATCAATATCGGTATCTCTTCTTAATGCTTAACTTATTCAGTCAGAATACGAGAACTTGCTTTCGGGTTATATTTCAAAACAAAGAGTTCCAAACTTTCTTTCAGCACTTCTATCTGGGATTTCAGATAAAATTCGTCCTCAAACAATGCGTAATGTACGCAGGCTCGAATCAGAATGAAAATCAGCGGCGTCAGTTTTTGATAGGGAATACCAAGTTTGCCTTCTAAGATTTTTGCGTATTCGGTGTAACGCTTATCAACACCCGCAAAGAATTTCTGACCGTATTCTCTGTATTTCGGGTGTGTATAGACCTGATACATAAGGCGGTATTTCTTTCCGTGTTTTTTTGCCGTCCAGTACGGTATCTCGTCTATAAACCGCCACAAGTCCTCAACATCTGTGGGAGCTTTCGCCATAAAATCATCTTCTACCTTACTCATACAGTATTCTGTGGATTGGATGATAAGGTCATCTAAATTTTCAAAGTAGGTATAAATCATAGATGTGTTATATCCGCAATGCTTAGCCAAACCCCGAATACCGGTGCCGTGAAGACCTAAATCTGCAAAACCGTCATAACATTTTTCCATAAGCTCAATTTTTTTTGCATTCCATTGTTCATCTGTATAATTCGCCATATAATCGTCCTCTTTCATTCAAATCGTTCGTTATGAATGGGATTATAACATACATATGATTAAATTGCAATATGTTTCAGCATTTTTTCGTATTTTTCAAGCGAAACAACCTTATACTATAGAAGGCAATAACCGTGCAACGATTTGACACACTATATGACACTAACAAGAACCGCAATTAAGATACGCTTTGTATCAAAATTGCGGCTCTTATTTGTCGATTCACCGAATAAAAGATATTTTGTTTTTCGTGGATTCTATTTTTGCCGATAGCAGTCCATTCTGTTCCGTCTACACAAAATGGTGCAGTTCAAATCGGATACTTTATAATTAATTTCCGTTTCTTCTCTTTCTCAGGAAGAAAACAACTGCCGCAGAGGCAAGCATAATAAGTATAATTATTGTCATTGTTATTCTGCCTGTCTGCATTACTCCTGCATCACCGTCGGTATGAGCTCCGTTACCTTTCGAAACGGACGGCTGAGTATTATCTGTATTCTCCGTAGAACTGATATCCCCTGTCGGCTCTGTTTCGGAAGGTTGGGTTGGTACGGGAGTGTTGCTGACGGTTACCTCGGCAGCATCAGAAATTCCGTCTATTTTGGCAGTAGACAGCAGGCTCTCTGTTGAAGCCGCCCTCAGGGTTGCAGAGATTCAGCGTGAACTCAAGGTTTGCCGTAACCTCATCCTTCTGAAGAGTCTGAATAAATATTGTTTTTGAGTTTTCGCCGTCTGCAAAATTCAGCGTAAATTCGCTTGAGGTTGGCATCACTTCATTGAGAAGATAATCGTTGTATTCGCTTGCGTCCTTTCGCACCTGCTGAGTGTTTTCTTCATTGTTTGATGCGTAAACAACCTCGCTTTGGGTATGCGTTGCAATAAAGCTGTATTCCTCCATATCGTAATACGGATTTGCTTCACCTTCAACAGGCGAGGAGATGTTCTTATTATCAAGGAAAAGCTCATAGTCAACACCATACTGTGCTGTCATATCAACCGATTTTACCGTGATGGATGCTTCTCCCTTTGTTCCGCCTTCTCTGAACACCTCTACAGCGTACAGCTCGTTCTGTTTAAGCTGTGAAGATGAGAGTGGGAACATAAAGGCTCCGTTAGGGTATTCGGACTGCGCCTCTTCATTCTCCGATAGATAGCGCTGTGCAAGCTCGTCATAATTGTACAGCCGTGTGTAACTCTTTTCCGTTTCTTTCGCCGCAGCGGACAAAGACGGAACACCGCACAACAGAATTGACAGGCTCAGAACAAGCGCAAGAATCTTTTTAGCGATTTTTTAGCACCTTTTCTTACGGTCATTATAATTGCATCTCCTGAAATTATTGAAAACAATAATAATTATATTATTTTTATCTTATTTTTTAAATTGTTAATTATTTTAATAGATATATTCAGTGTTGCCTTAGTTAAAATCAAAGAAACCAAGGCCTCGGAGTGCACTGATAAAGCGTTTCATATAGTCAAGCGATGTCACAGGCCAGCGGAAGCCCATTCTGTAGAGCACCTGCATGGTATATTTATTGCTCTTTCCAACGGTGAATATCTTCTGACCGTGCGCCATATTCTGGTAGGCAAGCATACTGGAAAGAATTTTTGCTTTTTCCGGATTTTGCTTTGCTTCTTCAAGCGCCTTTTCATATTCCTCTGTTTCTGATGCCTGCGAGTGAAGTCCGATTCTATCCATCTCCATATACAGGTCGCCCATCATCAGCATATGATTATTGAACGGATGGAATACAGTACAGCTCTTTGGAGTCTGTGACAGAAGGAGAATTGCTTTTGCCACAAAATCTATCGGAGAAAGCTCAAACGGCGTTTCTATCATATCATACGGATATTTTCCGATGATAATATTGGATTTGAGCCTGCCCATAAATGTGTTTGTGGTAAAGTTAATCTGATACTCGCCGTCGCTGTTTCTTGCGGAAAGCGTACCGACACGCATAATTTTTGCATTAAAGCCGTTTGAAAC
>CAZNUF010000178.1:0-3498 GCA_964576125.1 uncultured Ruminococcus sp.
CAGGAAGCTGTGTTCCGTTTTCCATAAGCTTATCAATGTAAGAAATAAAATCGGAAAGGGTTTTATAGCCGTTTGACTCAAAGCTCCTTGCATAAATTCTTAACAAATCGAGATTTCTCATCGGCGCTTCTCCGCCTTTGACTGCGGTGGTTATTGCACCGATTGCCGTTGTATCGTAAATTTTTCCGATAAGGTCGTCAACAGAACAGGTATAGGAGTAGTTTTTCAGTTGTTCAAGCTGTGAGAGAAATTTCCTTGCTTTTTCGCTTTTTGACGAATACTTTTTCACAGCCGCATAGAGATTGGAATAACGCTCATCTGCTCTGATTTGTGCAAGCTCGTCGGGAGTGAAGCCGAAAATCGGACTGCACATAACCGACAAAAGCGGAATGTCAAGCGCAGGGTTGTCAATTACACGAAGAAGATTTAAAACGATCTTTATTTCCTTTGCCTCAAAAGAGTTTTCCTTGTTCTCGCTGAAGGCGGGGATTCCGCAGTCAATCAGCGTTTTAACATAGATTTGTGCGGTATCTTTTGTACTGCGCAGAATTACTGCAAAATCACCGTAGGTTGCTTCTCGCTGAGTATCTCCGTTCTTTACAAGAAATCCCGATTTCATCATCGAGCGAATTTTGTTGGCGATATGACGAGCCTCAATCTCTTTGCAGTCATAATCGTCAAATGTCGATTTTTCTATTAAAGAAATTTCAAAATCACATTCTTTACTATCGGGATAGTGTGCACCGACGTTTAGCATTTCATCTTCGGTGTAGTCCATTTGTGCAGACTGCTTTTTCATAAGATTTTTGAAAATGAAATTTACCGTGTCACATACTTCTTTTCTGCTTCTGAAATTCATATCGAGAATTATAGTTGCAGGATAGGCAGGCTTTTTCTCATCATATTTTTCGTAGGAATTTTTGCGGTCAATGAAAATCTGCGGTTTAGCCTGACGGAAGCCGTATATACTCTGCTTGACGTCACCAACAACAAAAATGTTGCTTTCTTCCCTGCTTACGCATTTGAAAATCAAATCCTGTACATCGTTGACATCCTGAAATTCGTCAACTATTACCATATCATATCGATTGGAAATTTCTTCTGCGGCGGATGTTTTTTTATAACCGTCGCCAGACGGCTCTGCAAGTAATTTAACTGTGAGAAGCTCAATATCGGAAAACGACAGAATGTTCTTTTTGCTTTTTATTGCGTCAAATTTCTTTATGTATTCACGCACAAGGTCAAACAGGGTGCTGACAAGCCCTTGCAGTTCTTTCATTTCGGAGAGTACTTCTTCCTCGCTGATGCCAAAATAAAGCTGAACAGACGAGATTGCGTCCTTCACTTGCTTTCTGTTGTTGGCAACAGCTACCTTTAAGGGATTGTCCTTATAACCTCGCGGCGGTGAAAGTACGGCGGCTTTATAAGTTAAAGCAGCCGAACAAATGTCATTCCAGGAATTTGATTGGATTTTTTCATTAAGATTGTTAAGAAAAACAAGGTCGTCCTCAATTTTCGGTGCAAAGGACTTTTGAAGTTTTTCATCGTTTTCGAGAATCTTCAGCGAATTTTGTGTAAGTTTTATTGCGTAGTGAATGGTAGATTTTGCATAATCAATAATTATTTTGCCCCATATTGACCGGGTAACCGAGCTTTCACCGTAGCTTGAAAGCATATTATCAAGCCACTTTTCGGGGAACGGCTGTGTTGAAAGGAAGGTCGCAATTTTGAGCACTGTTTCACGAAGATTTACATCTCCGTCTTTGCTTGAAAAAGCATCGAGGAGAGCAATAAAATCGTCACTGTCGGAAGAATAAAAGGTGTTGAAGGCATTGTCAAGTGCAGTCTTTCTTAAAATATCCAGCTCGCCGTCATCGGCAATTCTGAAATCACGTGATACTCCGAGCGAGTGAAAATATTCACGTACAATTTCCGAACAAAAGCTGTCGATTGTTGAAATGCTTGCAGTATACAAAAGCTGTTTTTGCTTTAAAAGATTCGGATTGTACGGGTCATTCACCAAAAGGCTGTTAATCGCCTTTGAAATACGGTCCTTCATTTCGGCTGCGGCCGCCCTTGTAAATGTAACTATGAGCATTCTGTCAACATCAATAGGGTTTTCGCTTCGAGTGACAAGATTAATTACTCTTTCAACAAGCACAGTAGTTTTTCCCGAGCCTGCCGCAGCAGAAACGAGCACTGAGCCACCTGTTGCATTGATTGCGTTCAGCTGTGGAGTTGTCCATCCTTGGCTCATCAACACTCACCTCCGTTCTTAATTTCTTCGTCGATTGAGGAATATACTTCATCATTTTTTACGTCAAAAATGTTTATTGGATTGCTCATTCGATATGCGCAAACGCTGTCGTAGGGACAATATTTGCAGGCATCGTGTGCCCCCTTTGCAGGAGAAGCCTGTATATTGCCTTTATAAAGCTCTTTTCCCATTGAAGCAACAGTATATTCAAGCTTTTTAAAGATTTTGCCGAACTGCTCGAGATTTGCAATACTGCGTTTTGACACTGCTTTATTATTATCGATTTTAACGGGGATATACTTGCCGTTTTCAGACTTATCCATTCCCCTTATCACGCTTACGTCATTAAGCAGAAGTCCGTTCATTTTGAGTTTCTTGTCAATTTCCGCATCAATTTTATCGTCTGAAAACTCTGCTTTTGCAGGAATAACTGGGACGGTTGCAGGCTTATAGAGTATTCCCGCAGGCGTGATTTCGCCGTATTTTTCTACCCCGTTAAGCTTGATTGAATAGAGATAGAGGAGCATCTGGAGATTAAGTCCGTAGAGTATATCCGAGAGCTTAAATTCCTTGGTGCCTGTTTTGTAGTCTATTACTCGCAGATATTTTTCACCGTCTTTTTCCATAACGTCTACTCGGTCAACACTTCCGCAGACTGCTATGTTATGACCGTCAGGCAGCTTAACGGTATATGCAGGAATATCCTCACCGATTTTAAGCTCACAGTCGCAAACGTCAAAGTCACTCTGTGAAAGCTCTGAAACAATATGCTTTAAAAGAATAAAAACATTTTCGGAAAGAACTTTTAGACTGTAAAGAAACGCTTTTGTTCTGCTTTCTGCTCCCCCGAAATACTGCTCGATATATTGAGCAAGAATATTATCTATATAATCTTTCAATTCTTCGTCAGACATAACGGAATATTCAGATTTATTGAAATTACTAAAAAACTTTTCAAGAATATAATGCACAAGAGTTCCGTACTCCATAGGATTGATTTCTGCTCTGCGGCGTTCTCTTATTTTAAGTCCGTAGTTACAGAAGTAAGCAAATCTGCAAAGACTGAATTTTTCAATCTGTGAAGCTGAAATATGCAGATTTTCTCCGAAAAGCTTTTCTGCGTTTTCTGGATTTTCAATTCTGAACGGCGAGTTCTCAATTGAACGGTGAACTGCGTTATATTGTGAAGAATAAGAATTGTCGGTTGAGAAAAATTCACCGAGAGATTTTAATTCTGCATT
>CAZNUF010000179.1:0-3468 GCA_964576125.1 uncultured Ruminococcus sp.
ACTGGTGGACGTATGACGTACTCGGAAACGCAGGCAACGGCTATCCCGTAAACCTCATAGGCACCGAGGTTAAGGCGGGTAACTTTGCAGTAAATCAGGGGCACGTTGCTTACGCTTCGGACACATCGTTTGTTACACTCAATTCAACAGGAAGCGAGGTCGCAAACATTCAGCTCCGCTATTCAAAGCCTGTTATGAAGTCATCGGGCAACAGATTTTTAACCTACGGTATAGGTACGACAGGCTACCAGCTTCAGAACTTTGACGGTATGCTTTACTCAGGCGAAGCCGAGGGTGCAATCTATACCGCCGACATTTCCTCAAACGGAGTCTACGGTATTGTTACCGAGGGCAGCGGCTACCTTTCTGTCCTTTATGTTTTCAACGGCAATAACAACAGAATCTACAAGTATTCGTTCTCCGAATATTACATAAATTCAATTACGCTCAACAGTGACGGAAGCGGCTGTGTTGCCTGCGGAATTACAAGCGACAACGGCGCAGTAAAAACAGGAGTTTATGTGCTTGATTTCACAAAGGAAGAGCCTGTTTCTCAATACAGTATAAGCGGTGATACAATAGTTGACTGCGATTATCTAAATGACAACAGAGCTGTCCTTGTAGGTCAGTCCTCATCCTATATAATCAAAAAAGGAGAGGAAAACTACGTAACTATAAAATATGACAACAAAGCTCTTGCAAATTACTGCTTTAATCCCGATACAAATTCTTTTGCACTTGCACTTTCAAAAAGCGGTGACGGAAGAAGCTGTATGATTGAAATTTACAACGATAACGGAGAAAAGACAAGCTCAATCGATACAGACTACGGTGCAGAATCTATTTCCCTTTATAAAGGCACAGTTGCCATTCTTGACGGCAACACAGCTTACGGCTTTAACAGCGAAGGTACACAGCTTTACTCCTGCAATACAGACACAGGTTCAAAAAGGCTTATTCTTACCTCCGACAACACAGCCTATGTTTTAAGCGTAAATCAGGTGAGATTTTTTGACTTATCAAAAAGCTCAACAAAAGATACGGCAAATTAATTTTTGGTAGTAATTTATGATAATTGATATAATAATTATAGCAGTCATAGTCTTGTTTGCAGTAATAGGCGTAAAACGAGGATTGGCAAAAACTCTGCTTAACCTTGCCGGACTCGTTGTTACGGCAATCTCGGCTTATTATCTTTCTTCTTTTCTGTCACAGCTTATCTATGACTCGTTTCTTAAGCAGACGGTAATTAATAATATTCAGCAGATAATTGAACAAAACGGAATTGACTATGCACTGAGCAACTGTCTTGAAGCAGTACCGCAGTGGATAAACGGAGTACTCTCGTTTATTATAGGCTTTTTCGGAATCAGCTTAAATGAATATCAGAGTCAGATGTCACTGCCAAATAATGTTTCAACCTCAGCAAGTCAGATTGTTGAAAGTGCAGTTTCTCCCGTTGTGACCTCTGTTCTGGCAATTATACTCATAATTGTTCTTTTCTTAATTATTCTAATCATTGTTAAAAAGCTTGTTAAGCTTATCTCAAAGGTGTTCAACATTCCTGTAGTCAAGCAGATAAATCAGCTCCTCGGAGGAGTTTTTGGTTTAGCCGAGGGAATGGTGATTGTCTTTATTGCAGTAAATATTTTTGATATTGTAACGATATTTACAAATCCTGCTTTGCTGAATAACGAGATTTTCAACGGAGCAGTATTTAAATTCTTTTCTATGAAATTATAGGGTGTTTTTGGGTTATAAAAATTATTATGGGGTGATTTTATGGACAA
The DNA here is from genome assembly GCA_964576125.1 of uncultured Ruminococcus sp. Classification (GTDB taxonomy): domain Bacteria; phylum Bacillota; class Clostridia; order Oscillospirales; family Acutalibacteraceae; genus Ruminococcoides. The sequence goes on from CAZNUF010000179.1 coordinate 1,791, forward strand.
TAAAGAAAAGTGGAGTTTCAAGCCGAAAGACTTAATTACAGTTCCGAATATTCTGACTTATATCAGAATAATACTGATAGTTCCGTTTGTTTGCTTTTTTCTAAAAGAGAATTATATCCCTGCCGTAATCTGTATAGGCGTTTCCGGCCTTACCGACTGCTTTGACGGAATGATTGCACGCAGATTCAATCAGGTAACCTCACTCGGAAAAATACTTGATCCGATAGCTGATAAATTCACACTGTTAGCGGTTGTAATCTGTATGGTAATATATGTTCCTATTGTTCTTCCCGTACTTGTCGTACTTCTGTTAAAGGACGTTTTAATGCTCCTCGGCGGAATGGACTTGATTAACAAGGGCATAACGCCCCCTGCGGCAAAGTGGTACGGAAAGGTAGGAACGGTAGTATTTTACCTTTCGGTATTTTCAATAATTTTTCTTAAAGCCGCTTTTCAGTTTGAAAACTTTGCTCTTGACGTTTCGCTCTTGTCGGTAACGGCAATAACTATGCTTTTTGCACTTTATCAGTACGGAAAGATTTATTTTCAGCTTATCAGAGAGCACAACAGCAAGGAAAAATCAAAAGAAAATGCAGAAAGTAAATAAATTGACAAAATACCATTGAAATTTACATCATAAACATATATAATGTATACTAATTAAGTATTAAATTTTGCCTTTGCATATTGCAGGCGTTACATAATATTTATAATAATACTGAATGAAAGCTATCCAAAATTTTTACATATAAGGAGAATACTATGCTTTGCAGCAGATGTGGAAAACGACAGGCAGTTGTTTTCGTTTCTAATACTAACTCAAAAGACGCTCCGACGGTAGGCTATTGCCTTACCTGTGCAAAGGAACTTGGTATAAAACCTGTTGAGGATTTAATCAGCAAAATGGGAATTTCCGACGAGGATTTGGAAAATGTACAGGATCAGATGAACAGCCTTATGCAGAATATGGGTGAAAGCGGCGACATTTCCCAGCTTATGGAACAGCTCGGTGCTGATAATCTTGCAGAACAAATGGATCAGTTTGACGCCGAGAACGGCGGAAGTGACGACGATGATTTTTCGCACGGCGCTCCTGCTTTCCCTGCATTTTTCAATAATATTTTCGGCGGCGGTCAGAATAATTCGTCATCAGGCAAGGACGGCTCAAAGCCGAATAAAAAGGATAAAAAAGAGAAAAAGAGAAAGCATATCAGCCTTTACTGCGAGGATTTGACACGTAAGGCAAGAGAGGGCAAGATTGACAGAATTATCGGACGAGATACGGAAATAGAGCGAGTTATTCAGATTTTGTCACGCCGTACAAAGAACAATCCCTGCCTTATCGGTGAACCCGGCGTAGGTAAAACCGCAATCGCAGAGGGACTTGCACTTCGTATTGCCTCGGGCAACGTACCGCAAAGGCTTAAAAACAAGGAAATTCAGCTCCTTGACCTCACTTCTCTTGTAGCAGGAACACAGTTCAGAGGCCAGTTTGAAAGCCGTATCAAGGGACTTGTTTCCGAAATCAAGGAAAGCGGAAATGTTATACTTTTTATCGACGAGGTGCACAGCCTTGTCGGAACAGGTGACAACGAAGGTACAATGAACGCCGCAAATATCTTAAAGCCTGCTCTTTCAAGGGGCGAGGTTCAGGTTATCGGCGCAACAACATTTAATG
>CAZNUF010000180.1:0-3444 GCA_964576125.1 uncultured Ruminococcus sp.
TATATTGAGAAAAAGGCAGGAATGACCGTTTCGGAGATTTTTGATAAATACGGTGAAAGCACATTCCGTGATATGGAGTACGAGGCTTGCAAGGAGCTTTCCGAGATGAAAGACCTTATAATAGCCTCGGGCGGAGGAGCGTTTACGTTTGAGCGTAATGTCGAAGCCTTTAAGGGCAAGGATACAATCGTACTTCTTGACGTTCCGCTCGGTGTTATAAAGTACCGACTTCGCAACGACAAAACAAGACCTCTTTTGCAACGACCTGACAGGGACAAGGCAATGCAGGAGCTGTACGACAAGCGGCTTCCGCTTTACAAAAGTGCCGCCGATGTTGTCGTTTCGGGCAGGAATACTCCGATTAAAACTGCATTTTCGGTAATTGACGCAGTGAATCTGAACGAAAAATAAAATAACTATTGATTATAACGCTTTAAAGTGGTAAAATATAATATTATCAAGAAAAATAATCGAAAGGGATAGGATATATATGATTATAGTTTTAAAGCCGTCAACATCTGACGAACAGCTTATGAAATTCACAAAAATGCTTAAGGACTCCTACGGCGTTAAGGTGAACAAGTGGGACGGTGTTCAGTCAACCGTTCTCGGCCTTATCGGTGACACCACAAAGGTTGACATTGAGTATATAGACGCACAGGACATTGTCGAAAGCGTAAAGCGTGTTCAGGAGCCGTATAAAAAGGCGAACAGGAAGTTCCACCCCGACAATACAGCAATTAAGATAAATGATAACGTGACAATCGGCGATGGAAGCCTGCATATTATGGCAGGTCCTTGTTCGGTTGAAAGCGAACAGCAGATTGTACAGATTGCAAAGGACGTCAAAGCCTCGGGTGCAACACTTCTTCGAGGCGGTGCTTTCAAGCCCCGTACATCGCCCTATGCTTTTCAGGGACTGAAAGCCGAGGGACTTGATTTGCTTAAAATCGCAAGAAAAGAAACAGGACTTCCCATTGTCACGGAAATTATGCGTGCGTCACACATTGATATGTTTGAAAACGTCGATATTATTCAGGTCGGCGCAAGAAATATGCAGAACTTCGAGCTTTTAAAGGAGCTCGGCAAAATCGACAAGCCTATTCTTTTAAAGCGTGGTCTTTCGGCTACAATTGAGGAGTGGCTTATGAGTGCCGAGTATATTATGGCCGGCGGCAACGACAAGGTTATCCTCTGCGAAAGAGGTATCCGTACCTACGAAACCTTTACAAGAAATACGCTTGATATTTCCGCAATCCCGATAATCAAGCGCCTTTCACACTTGCCTGTTGTTGTTGACCCAAGTCACGCCGCAGGAAAATCGTGGCTTGTTGAGCCGCTTGCAATGGCTGCCGTAGCCGCAGGAGCAGACGGACTTATTATCGAGGTGCACAACGACCCGCCTCACGCTCTTTCAGACGGTGCACAGTCGCTAACACCCGAGCAGTTTGACGGAGTTGCAAAGAAGGTATTTGCGCTGAAAAATGCACTCAATACAGAAGTTTAATTTTCATTGGAGGAATCCCTGATGAACATAGCCGTAATCGGACTCGGAATAATCGGAGGAAGCTTTTGTAAGGCTATAAAGAAGTACACCGACCACTATGTAATAGGAATCAACCGCACACCCGAAACAGCGCAAAAGGCGCTTGAAGTCGGTGCGATTGACGAAATAGGTTCACGTGAAAGCCTTGGAAAAGCCGACCTTGTTATCCTTGCAATGTATCCGCAGGCTGATATTGATTATATCGAGAAAAACGGAAGTTACATAAAAAACGGTGCAATTGTTACAGATGCGTCGGGCATAAAAAGTGCAATCTGCCCACAGCTTAAGGAACTTGCACAAAAATACGGATTTGTTTTTGTAGGAAGTCACCCAATGGCAGGCAAGGAAAAAAACGGCTTTGATGTTTCCGACTCCGAGCTTTACAAAGGCGCAAGCTTTATAATAACTCCATGTGGGGCAGAACAGGGTTATGTTGATTTACTCGCCGATTTTGCAAAATCAATCGGATTCGGAATAATTAAAATCACAACTCCGGAAGAGCACGACCGTATGATAGCGTTTACCTCACAGCTTCCGCACGTGCTTGCATGTGCCTATGTGTTAAGTCCCTGTTGCCCTAATCATAAGGGATTTTCGGCAGGCAGCTACCGTGATGTATCTCGTGTTGCAAATATTAATTCAAAGCTCTGGAGCGAGCTGTTTCTTGAAAACAAAGAGCCGCTTGTAAAGGAACTTGACATTCTTGTTGAGAACATCACTAATATTTCAAATGCAATAAAATCAAATAATAAAGAAGAGCTTACCAATCTCCTTGAACAGGGACACAAGGTAAAAGAATCACTCGGAGAATAATATAAATTAAATTCGGAATTAATTATCACTAAAAATTGTAGGGAACGACCCCTGTGTCGTTCCTAAATAAGTTAGATGAATGTCAGTTAGGAACGACAAAGGGGTAAAGGAGAAAATTCGATGAGAACAGTTCACGTTGAAACAGGAAAACCCTATGATATTTTCATTGAAAGAGGAATAATAGATAAATGCGGTGAGTATATCGGCAGGCTTTCAACTGCCGAAAAAGTCACGGTAATCACAGACACAAATGTTGCTCCGCATTACCAGTGGAGAGTGCTCAATTCGCTTGAGAAATCGGGCTTTGAGGTAAAAACCCATATTTTCAAGGCAGGCGAGGAGTCAAAAAACCTGAATACAATCGCTGAAATGTACAACACCCTTGCAAGCTTCAGAATGACAAGAAAGGACATTGTCCTTGCCCTCGGCGGAGGAGTTACGGGCGATATGGCCGGTTTTGCGGCGGCTACATATTTAAGGGGAATCGACTTTATTCAGGTTCCCACATCCTTGCTTGCCCAGGTTGACTCGTCAGTCGGCGGTAAAACAGGCGTAGATTTGCCGCAGGGAAAAAACCTTGTCGGTGCTTTTCACCAACCTATAGCTGTCCTGATTGACCCCGACACACTCGACACTCTCCCCGACGCATACGTTTGCGACGGTATGGCGGAGGTTATAAAGTACGGTTGTATTAAAGATGCGGATTTCTTTGAAAATCTCGCCACCGAAAATGCACTTGACCATATTGAGGATGTAATCGAAACGTGCGTTTCAATCAAGCGTGACGTTGTAAGCCGTGACGAGCGCGAATCGGGCGAGAGAATGTTGCTAAACTTTGGGCACACTCTCGGACACGCAATTGAAAAAATCTACGATTTCAAGGGCATTTCTCACGGAATGGCTGTTGCAATCGGTATGGTGCTGATTGCAAAGGCGGGCGAAAAAGAGGGACTCACCGAACAGGGAACGGCTGGAAAAATTGCCGACCTCTGTTTGAAATACGGCTTGCCCACTACCGATAATGCAACCTTTGAAGAAATGGCTGACGCCGCCGCAGGTGACAAGAAAACCTCGGGCAGTTCAAT
>CAZNUF010000181.1:0-3435 GCA_964576125.1 uncultured Ruminococcus sp.
GATGCGGTGATTATGACTGTGCAATGACCGTTGAATTTATGCGTGCATTTGCATTTAACGCAGGAATTACACTGCATTTGAAATCCCTATACGGAGATAATTCCCACCACATTACAGAAGCTCTTTTCAAGGCACTTGCACATTCATTAAGACTTGCAGTAAAGCAGAACACTTCAAACAAACCTCTATCCACCAAAGGAGTGTTATAAATGATTATTTTACCTGCTATAGATATTAAAGATGGAAACTGTGTCCGTCTGTTCAAGGGCGACTATTCAACAGTACAGAAGGTTGCCGAGTCACCATATATCGCCGCACAGCGTTTTGCTGATTCAGGCGCAACCTGGATGCATATGGTAGACCTTGACGGTGCAAAGGATGCAAAGCTTGTAAATGCCGATTTAATTGCCGACGTTGCAAAATCTTCGGGACTTTCCGTCGAAGTAGGCGGCGGTATAAGAGATATGAAAGCTGTTGAATACTATCTTTCAAGAGGTATCAACAGGGTAATTCTCGGTTCAGCTGCCGTTAAAGATCCCCAGTTTGTTGTTGACGCAGTCAAAAACTACGGTGATAAAATCGTAGTCGGAATTGACGCCAAAGACGGAATGGTTAGAGCTGAGGGCTGGATTGACAGCTCCGATGTGAATTATATAGAGCTTGCAAAGCGTATGGAGGATGTCGGAGTAAAGACGATTGTATTTACCGATATAGATCAGGACGGTACGCTTGCAGGACCTAATCTCAAACAGCTTGACGATTTAGTCCATCAGGTAAGTTGCAATATCATTGCAAGCGGCGGTGTTGCCGTTCTAAAGGATATTATAAACCTTGCAGAGCTTGATGTTTACGGTGCAATCTGCGGTAAGGCTATATATTCCGGTAACCTCGACTTAAAGCTTGCCCTTGAAATGACAAGAAAAATTTAATTTATTACTCATAATAGTGTTATGCTATTTTCATAAGGTGAATTATGGATTTTGATAAATATTTTGTAAAGTCAGAGTTGATTCCTGCCGTTATTCAGGAAAAGTCAACGGGAGAAGTTCTGATGCTCGCATATATGAACAGAGAAAGTATGCAGAAAACCTTTGAAACCGGCTACACCTGGTTTTGGTCGAGAAGCAGACAGGAGCTTTGGAACAAGGGTGCAACATCGGGACATCTGCAAAAGGTTGTTGATATTTTTGCAGACTGTGATGATGATACTCTGCTTATTACAGTGGAACAGACAGGTGCGGCTTGCCACACAGGCAGCCATTCGTGCTTTTTTAAAAAATTGAAATAAGAGGATATGTTATGAACGATAAGGAAATTCTTTCAGCTTTGTATGCTACAGTAGAAAACAGACGTGACAACCCCAAGGAAGGATCATACACTTGTTATCTTCTTGATAAGGGTATTGATAAAATCCTCAAAAAGGTTGGCGAGGAATGCAGTGAAACAATAATTGCCGCCAAAAACGGCGATAACAGTGAAACTGTTTATGAAATTGCCGATTTAATCTATCATCTTACAGTTATGATGGTTTCGCAGGGAATACCGCTTGAAGACGTTTTAAAAGAGCTTGACAAGAGAAGCGAAAAAACGGGTAACTTAAAGAACTTCCACGTTGTAGATAAAAATTCCTGATAAAAATAGCCCTATGACAAAAGTCATAGGGCTTTAAATAAAACTATGTAATTTTATGCGTGCGCAGGAACAAATCTTGAAACAGCTTCTTTAAAGCTGTCATCAGGTTCATTTTCAAGGAGCAGTTCCATCGGCTGTGAAACATCAATAGAAAAAACTCCGATAAGTGAATGAGCGTCAACGGTATATTCGCCGCTTTTTATCATCATAAGCTGATTGGGAAAGTGAGCAAGGGTTTCAAAGATTTCAATTAATCCGTTTTTGTTTTTAGCGCTGATTGGCATTGAGAACATAGAAATCACCTCAAAAATATTTATCTTCTTGATATATCTTATCATTAAATTTTATTATAATCAATGAAAATTTATGATTTTTTCTAATTTCAACTATTTGTATAAAAAAGGATGAAACATTAATGAATTTTAATATAGTTACACTCGGCTGTAAAGTCAATCAGTACGAGTCACAGGCAATGCGTGAAGCCTTGCTGAAAAATGGCTATACTTTGTCAAAAGATAAAGAAAAGGCTGATATTACGATAATAAACAGCTGTACCGTAACCTCGGTTAGTGATGCTAAAAATCGCAAGGTAATCAGCAGAGTACGCCGTTCAAATCCTGACGGTATAATAGTGCTCACAGGTTGTATGCCGCAGGCTTTTCCTGACGACAGCAAGAACTTCAAAGACTGTGATATTGTTCTCGGCAATGCAAAGCGTGCAGAGCTTATTCCTGCACTGGAAAAGTATTTATCTGAAAAACATGGCTTTGTAAATATCTCACAGCATCCTGCAAAAAATGAAATTTTCGAAAATCTTTCGGTTTCTTCGCTTGGTGAGCATACAAGAGCGTTTATTAAAATTGAGGACGGCTGTAATCGTTTTTGCTCTTACTGTATTATTCCGTACGCAAGGGGCAGAGTACGTTCAAAGCCGCTTGAAGACCTGAAAAAGGAGATTGAAAATATTGCTCTTAACGGATATAAAGAGGTAGTTCTTGTCGGAATTAACCTTTCTGCTTATGGTTTAGGTGAAAACTTTGACCTTTCAGACGCAGTAGAAATTGCCTGCTCAATTGACGGAATTGAACGGGTAAGGCTTGGTTCAATTGAGCCTGAGCAGATGGACGATAAGCTTATTTCTCGCCTTGCCGCACAGGAAAAGTTTTGCCCTCAATTCCATTTGTCACTTCAAAGCGGATGTGATAAAACACTTAAAGAAATGAACCGTCACTATGACAGCACGGAATACGCTCAAATTGTTGATAATCTTCGCAAGGCTTTTGATAATTCATCAATGACAACAGATGTAATGGTCGGTTTTGCGGGTGAAAGCGAGGAAGATTTTATTTCTTCAATGGAGTTTGTAAAGAGCATCGGATTTGCCAAGGTTCACGTTTTCCCGTACTCTCAACGCAAGGGAACAAAGGCGGCTGACGCACCTGATCAGGTAAGTCCTGCCGAAAAAGACAGACGTGCAAGTCTTATGGGAGAGCTTGTTGAAAAATCCCGCTTTGAGTTTTTAACTTCACAAGTCGGTAGAGTTGAAAGCGTACTTTTTGAGCGTATGCGTCACGGTTACCTTGAAGGCTACACTAAAAATTACACTCCTGTCCACGTGATTTCAAGTGATAATTCACTTTGCGGCACTATTGCCGATGTTAAGCTTGTATCTGCTGAAAAGGACTATTGCACAGGTGAATTAGTGTAGCAGATTTCTTAAATTCTGCATTTCTTCTCGGCTGTCATCTGAAATAAGGCTGTTGTAGCTGTAAATCATAAATCCCTCTGCTTTTTCGTTGCTTT
>CAZNUF010000182.1:0-3430 GCA_964576125.1 uncultured Ruminococcus sp.
ATTGCTTTCACATGGACCTGAACCATGCGCGTCTGCCAATTCCGCCATACCTGCATATTTAACTTTGTCTTTCATTATATCAAAATTAATCTGAATTGTCAAATAGAATTCTTAATAATAATGATTAAGTATTACTACTAAAATGTATATAGCTAAATATTTGTATAATTATTGACATTGTTAAACTATTATTATATAATTATAACATAAATCTTGTTTGTGAGGTGCAAAATATGAGTAAATTAATTAAAAAAATTACAGCTTTTTTGCTTTCGGCTCTGATAGTAACAGGTGCTTCGGCTGTTCCGATGCAGGCTTTTGCCGCTGAAAACAGAGCTTCTGATATTCAGTATGTATCGGAAACTGAAACCGAATCGAATTTTGAAACCACTTCTCTTGACATTGCAATTCCTGTCGAGCCTGAAATTCCTGTAATTACAAGCCTTGAATGTGTTGAGGACGGCATAAAAATCAGCTGGAATGCTGTTGAAAATGTTTACGGCTACAGACTTTATTATAAGACCTCGGCAGGTGAATGGCGTCGCTTTAAGGACACAACGGACACTTCATATGTAGACAAGGGCGTTGCTCCCGGCAGAACGGAAACCTACACAATCCGCACGCTTAATTCAAACGGAGAGCCGAACAGCGGCTATGACAAGAATGGATGGAGTCTGACATTTCAGGGTGTTTCACCTCAGATTACAAGTCTTTACAATGATAACAGCGGAGTAGTAATAAAATGGAACGCTGTTAAGGGTGTTTCAAAATACAAAGTATTTTTCAAAAACTCAAAGGGTAGCTGGACAAGTCTTGCAACAACAGGCTCTACAAGCTTTACCGATAAAAAGGTCAGCTCCGGCAGAATGGAAACCTATACTGTTCGAGGAGTAAATGCCAATGGTGATTATATCACTTCATACGACAAAACAGGCCGGTCAATAACCTATATTGCAACTCCTTCTGTTAAAGAAATTAAAAATGCAGAAAACGGAATCAAACTGAGCTGGTCGCCTGTAAACGGCGCATACGGCTATAGAGTGTTCTATAAGAACAGCAAAGGCGGCTGGACAGGAATGGCTAATGTCACTTCTCCAAGCTACCTCGACAGTGTGGTAAAAAGCGGCAGTTCCTATGTTTATACTGTTCGCTGTATCGACAAGGACGGAAAATTCATCAGCGGGTACAACGGAAACGGTTGGAAAGCCAGATTTGTTGCAACTCCTCAGGTAACTGAAATAAGAAGCGATACTGACGGTGTATATATTAAGTGGAACGCAGTCAAGGGTGCGTCAAAGTACAGAGTGTTCTTCTATGGCAAGAATGGCTGGACAAGAGTCGGAACGACCTCGTCTAACAGCTTTGTCGATAAGGTTGTAAGCTCAGGCACTACCTATCGATATACAGTAAGGTGTGTTGACGATAATGACAATTATGTCAGCGACTACAATTCCAAAGGTTGGAATGTCAAGTATATAGCCACTCCGAAAATCACCGTAAAAAGTAAGCTGGGCGGTGTAAAAATCAGCTGGAACAGTGTAAAGGGCGCAGAGAAGTACAGAGTGTTTTATAAAAACCATAACGGTAATTGGGTGAGACTCGGCGACACGACCTCAACAGGCTTTCTTGACAAAAAGGTAAATTCGGGAAGCAGATACACATATACAGTCAGATGCGTTTCAGCTGACGGCAAGAAATATACAAGCTACTACAATACTTCCGGTAAGTCCATAAAATATGAAAATCCGGAGAAATACTTTAATCAAAAAGAAAAAGAAGCTGCTGAAGTAGCAAAGGATATTATCAGCACAATTCCGCAGGATGTTTCCGATTTTGAGAAAATAAAGTATGCCTCGGCAACAGTTTGCTTATTCTGCTCCTGCTGTGAATATACCACAGAAGGTGTTGATTATTGTCAGCCGTACGGCGTTTTTGTCAAGGGCGAGTTCTCCTGTGCAGGCTCAACAAGAGCCTTAGGCTTGCTGCTTGATTATATGGGCTATGATTGGGAACATATAAACGAAAACCAGTGGACTCATCAGTGGTGCGAGCTTTATCTGGACGGCAAAAAGGTATGGGCAGACGGTATGGCTGGCCTTTGCGGCTACGGTGAATATCCGGAGGTAATCTACAGTGATGATTATGGCGAAGATTATGATAAATATTTTTTAAATTATGTTAATGTAAAACAGGGTTTAATATAATAAACAAAAATCCGAACCAAGCTCAATGTGAGTTTGGTTCGGATTTTTTATTTTAATTGCTGTTGTTTATCATAAAACCGTCATATTTTCCGATGTCGCAAAGCTTGATTTCGTGACAGCCGAGCCTTGTGCTTAATGGTGCAAGCTCCATATAGTCGCCGTACAAGAACGTCAGATATTTGTCGTATTCCTTTGGAACAGGAAGCTTATATCCCTCGAAATCAACGTAAATTACCTCATCAAGATATTCAATAGGAAAGCTTCCGTTGTAAACATTCCGTCCCATTCCGTCGTATAGGTATTTAGCATTCTTTTTTCTTTTAAAGAAACTCAACGTCTTGTTTTCAAGCCACAGACTGAATCTGATAGGGAATACGGCTTTGCAGAAATTAGTGATTAAAGACTGAATTTTACTGCCGTTTTCAGCTTTTCGGTTGTTCCATTTGTTGAAAACAAGCGCACGTGTAAACAAAGTCATTCCAAGGTGAATTTTCTGACCGAGCTTTGAATTTGCGGTTTTGTCATGGCAGAAAATATCAAATGCAAGACCGTTGTGCATATCCTTGTGTTCCTTTGCGAAGCCCGTTGCAAACGTAGTGTCGTTAAGCCTGAACTTGGCAAATTCGTAGAAGCAGTTTTTGTCGTTTTTATTTGTCTGAAATGTCATAGACGGCGGCATTTCGTCTGCGGCAATTTCGCAGAATTTATCGTAATCCTCACGCAGCATCATAATGTCGGCGTCGTCGTCCCAAGGAATAAATCCATGGTGTCTGATTGCGCCGAGCAGAGTTCCGCCGCCGAGAAAATATTTTATGTTGTGTTTTCTGCAAATTCTGTCAACCTCAAGCAGATACGCAAGCAGAATTTCCTGAATTGAGCTGAGTCTGCCGTCGTGATTGTGAGGAAGAGCCATTGCGCTGTTGTCGGACATTCGGCTCATAACGCAAAGCTCAAGAGCTGTTTCGAGGTTGAGAACAGGTGCACAGCCGTGCTCGGAAATTTTGTTTGCGTTGATTGCACATCCGTCAAAATCGCCGTTCTTGTCAAGTACAATGTCGGATTTTTCTCCGTAAACATCGTGAAGAATCGCAGAAATCATACCTGTTGATGCGGTTGAGTTTTCACCGCTTACATTATAAATATCACATTCAAGTACGGTGAGCGAGTAGATAATTGCTCTGAAAACATCGCTGATATACACAAATGAATATTCTTTATAAGAATTA
>CAZNUF010000183.1:0-3362 GCA_964576125.1 uncultured Ruminococcus sp.
ATGTAAAGGCAGAGGAAATTCCGTTCCTTGAAAACGCAGTTTCCTTAACGGAAACAGGCTCAATTGAGCGTTTATCCGCCTACAAATCGGGAAAACTTCATATACAGGATTCATCCTCACAGCTTTGCGTTGACTTTCTTTCACCAATGCCGAGAGAGGTTTTGCTCGACATCTGCTCAGCTCCCGGAGGAAAATCCTTTACGGCGGCTCAGTATATGGGCGACAGGGGAAAAATCTTTGCCTGCGATTTGTACGACCATAAGCTGAAATTAATCAGTGACGGCGCAAAACGACTTGGGATAAATTCAATAGTTACTTTAAAGCGTGACGGTGCGTCGTCGGATATTCCACTGCCGCTGGCTGATAAAATCCTCTGCGACGTTCCGTGCAGCGGACTCGGAATCCTCTCACGCAAGCCCGAAATTCGCTACAAGGATAACCTTATTACCGATGATTTACCTGAGTTGCAGTACAAAATTCTATGCCGGAGTGCACAGTATCTTGCAAACGGCGGACGTCTTGTGTACTCGACTTGTACGCTTAACCCTGCTGAAAACAACAAAAATGCAAAGCGTTTTCTTGAAGAGCACCCCGATTTTTACGGAGTAAAGCTTTCGTTGCCAAGTCAGATAAACCGTGCAATTGACGAAAACGATTACGAAATAACTCTTATGCCGCACACATCAGGAACAGACGGCTTTTACATTGCAGTATTCGGAAAGAAGGTCTGAAATGCTCGTTGACATTAAATCCTTGAATGATGAAGAGCTTGAAAATTTCATAACCGAAAGCGGTTTTCCGAAGTTTCGTGCAAAGCAGATTCGCTCGTGGATTTCAAAAAATGTGACAAACTTTGATGAAATGCGTAATATACCGATAGATTTAAAAGATTTTTTAAAAACAAGTAGTTACATTTCTGTTGCAAATATTGAAAAAAAACTCGTTTCAAGGTATGATAAAACAGTAAAGTACCTTTTTTCGTTTAATGACGGAGAATGTGTTGAAGCGGTAGTTATGAGCTATAAGCACGGCTGGTCAATGTGTATTTCAACGCAGGTCGGCTGTAAAATGGGCTGTACATTCTGTGCAACCGGCAAAAGCGGATTTTCACGCAGTCTGACGCCGTCGGAAATGCTGGCACAGATAGAGGCGGCGCAAAGGGATCTGGAAATCAGAATTTCAAACGTCGTACTTATGGGAATGGGCGAGCCGCTTGATAACTTTCACAATGTCATTAAATTCATCAGGCTTGTTTCCGCAGATAACGGACTCAATATCGGTATGCGCCATATAACGCTTTCAACCTGCGGAATTGTTCCGAAAATCTACGAGCTTGCGAAGCTTCACCTCGGAATCACTCTTTCGGTTTCACTTCACGCACCGAATGACGAAATAAGGCAGAAAACAATGCCGATTGCAAGGAAATATTCCATAGAAGAATTATTACAGTCGTGCAGGGACTATTTTGGCACTACAGGCAGACGTGTTACCTTTGAATATTCAATGATAAGCGGAGTAAACGACAGCGATGAAAACGCAAGAGAGCTTGCAAATCGACTGTCGGGTATGAACTGTCACGTAAACCTCATTCCCGTAAACACCGTTGAGGGAACGGGGTACATAAAAAGCAATATAGAAAGACAGCAGTCTTTTATTGATATACTTGCCGAAAAAAATATTACGGCAACTGTAAGGCGAACCCTCGGGAGCGACATAAACGCTTCCTGCGGTCAGCTAAAGCGAAATCATATTTTAAAAGGAGGTAAATAACTTGGAAGTATTTAGCAAAAGCGACATCGGACTTGTCCGAACCCAGAATCAGGATGACTTTCGCTTCGGAGTTATTTCTCCCAGCTGTGTTTGGGCGGTAGTATGCGACGGAATGGGAGGTGCCAACGGCGGAAATATTGCAAGTGCAACAGCCGTTGAATACATAAGCACCAAAATTACCGATTTATATAAGGACGATATGACAAAGGAGCAAATCGGCGAGCTTATGGCTGAAATTGTTGTGAATGCCAATATGAAAATATTTGAGCTTTCAACAAACGATCCCGAGCTTGCAGGAATGGGAACAACCTGTGAATTTGTATTTGTCAAGGATACCACAGTTCACGTTGTTCACGTAGGCGACAGCCGTACATACGCAATCAGAGGCGGTAAGATAAAACAGCTTACCGAGGATCACTCGGTTGTGCAGGAAATGGTGCGCAGAGGCGAGCTAACCTACGAGCAGGCGCAGAATCATCCCAACAAAAATTTCATTACAAGAGCGCTCGGCATAAAGCCCTCTGTAAGACTTGATTATATTGAAGCAAACTTTATCTACGGTGACATTCTTCTTATTTGTACCGACGGACTTTCAAATTGCGTATCAACGGGTGATATGGTTAAAATATGCCACGAAAATCGTGGAGAGGGACTTATCTCGAAGCTTGTTGACTGCGCAAAGGACGGCGGAGGAAGCGATAACATTACTGCAACAGTAATTTACTAATTGATTGGAGTGAATCTTTTGGATAAATATATTGGCAAAAGACTTGACGGCCGTTATGAAATCCATGAGCTTATCGGCGTGGGCGGTATGGCTAATGTTTACCGTTGTACCGACACAATCGACGACCGTGAGGTTGCAATTAAAATTCTCAAAGATGAATACTTAAACAACGACGAGTTTATTCGCAGATTCAAAAACGAGTCTAAAGCTATTGCAATGCTTTCACATCCTAATATCGTAAAGGTTTACGACGTAAGCTTCGGCGATATGATTCAGTACATTGTAATGGAATATATTGACGGTATAACTCTCAAGGAATATATCGACAGACAGGGAATAATCGAGTGGAAGGACGCCATTCACCTTGCAACGCAGATTTTAAAAGCGCTTCAGCACGCTCACGAATGCGGAATTGTTCACCGTGACATAAAGCCGCAGAATATTATGCTTTTGCAGGACGGAACAATCAAGGTAACCGACTTCGGTATTGCACGTTTTTCCGACAAGTCAACACGCACAATGACCGAACAGGCAATAGGCTCTGTGCACTACATTGCGCCTGAACAGGCAAGGGGAGATGTTACCGACGGCAAGACCGACATTTATTCAGTCGGCGTAATGCTTTATGAAATGCTTACCGGAAAGCTACCGTTTGACGGTGACAGCGCAGTAACGGTTGCACTTATGCAGCTTCAGTCAACACCGAAGCGTCCTCGTGAGGTCAACCCGGGAATCCCAATAGGTCTTGAGCAGATTACAATGAAGGCAATGCAGAAGCAGCCTTCGGCTCGTTATACTTCTGCCGCAGAGATGTTGAGCGACATTGAGCGTTTCAGACTTAATCCGTCAATCGTTTTTGATTACG
>CAZNUF010000184.1:0-3360 GCA_964576125.1 uncultured Ruminococcus sp.
AGAATTGCCATTACCTCTGATGCAACGGTGATGATAAAGTGATCCTCTCTGGGGATTCCGTTTACCTTTCCTCCGAGACCGACTACAATATTTCTCAAAGCACGGTCGTTCATATCAAGACAACGCTTAATAAGGATTCTTCTGGGGTCGATATTAAGTGCATTGCCCTGCTGCATATGGTTATCAAGCATTGCACAGCAAAGGTTATTTGCCGAAGTAATTGCGTGCATATCACCAGTAAAGTGAAGATTTATGTCCTCCATTGGAAGAACCTGTGCGTATCCGCCGCCTGCGGCACCGCCCTTGATTCCGAAAACAGGACCGAGCGAAGGCTCTCGAAGTGCAATTATTGCATTCTTTCCGATTTTAGCCATAGCCTGTCCGAGACCTGCTGTTGTAGTTGTTTTACCCTCTCCGGCAGGGGTAGGGTTTATTGCGGTTACAAGGACAAGTTTGCCGTCAGGGTTATTCTGTACCCTGTTTGCAAGCTCATCGGAAAGCTTTGCTTTGTATTTTCCATAAAATTCGAGTTCGTCTTCCGAAATTCCGATTTTTGCGGCTACTTCTTTGATTGGCAGGAGTTCAGCCTGCTGAGCTATTTCAATATCCGATAACATTTTGAGTGCACCTCCACACATTAATAATTATATTATATCAAAGAGCGCTGATTTATTATTCCAATTTGAAAATATACTTGATATTGACATTATAATTTAATTAATTTATACTTAAATAGTTTAGAAACGATATTTTCTTGTAGTTTCAAAAAAGATGAACTTTATTCAAATACTCTATTCTTTTTGACGTTGAAGAATAAATATACTAATTAAGGAGCTAAAACAATGGAACTAAATCAATCAATACTTGAAATGCCAACCGATCGCAGCGGTGTTTACGCAATATTTAATCCGATAACTAAAAAAGCTTATGTCGGTGAAACAAACGATTTTAACCGCAGATTAACAGAGCATATTATCAGCATATACGGTAATGGAGAGACTACAAATAATAACCTTAAAAATGAGACAATTAAGTCTTTTGAAATTTTCCCTGTGATTAATTCGGAATACAATAAAAAAATTTACAAAAAAATGAGGCTAAATGGATAGCACAAGAAACTATTGTAATGTATTTATTCCGTAAATATGGGTATGAATTATATAACGGTAACGATAACGGCAGGGATAACACAGGAGATAGGCAGTTCCTTATTATGAATTACATAAGCGGTGAAGAACTTGAAAAACGTACAATAGATTATTTGAATTTAAGGTATCATACGCCTTCCGAAATTCTGGAAGATGAAAATAAGAAAGAGTATAATATTGATAACTGGGAAGATCTTATCAATGCTGCTAAATCTGAACTTAACGATAACATATTTAAACCTCGTTTTAATAAAACTTTGGAAGAGTTTTATAATTTAAACGAAAGCGAAAGAAAAGCTATATGGTTCGACAGACTTAAAACATATGCAGAAAACAATAATAACTGTATAATCAACGAAAATAACTATATAGAAGAATGTAATAAATTACTTATGCAAAAACTATCTGTTGAGGATCTTGAGTGCTGCGGATTAAGGAAAATCAGCGTTAAAGACTTCTGTAATATGATTAAAGACGGAACACTGAATAATGTTATTTTCAGCAAGTTTGGGCATTACCTTAGTCAAAGTCCTGTAACAATACTAATGAGTAAAATCTATGATATTAATCATAATAAATTGAAAGAGCTTGATTTAGACATAAATCCTAAATGCGGAGAACAAGGCATTTGTTTTTGGGCTGTAAAAAGGCTTAATTTAAATAACACCAAAAAATTCTTTGCAAAAGCAGGTTCGGGAAAAGAATCACGTTATGTCATTATGCCATATACTCCTTTTAAGAATCAGGAAATTAATAATGATGCTTTAATTAAAGGAACAGAAATTAATCCTCTACCGGGTGAGAGTATTGATGACTTTTACATAAGAATGAGGTATAAATTTGAAAATGATATAGATTTTACTCAAGAAAATTTTGCTTTAGGATACTCTTCAAACTGCAATAAAAAATGCAAAACGAAAGACTATCCTAAAGATATGTTTCCTGCTGTAATAAAAAAGAAAGCTAAAAAAACAAATTCAAAAAGCAACGCACTGTTAATATCGGAATTCGGCTTTGTTGATGTTAGCTACAAGGATTTGACAGAGATTTATAAATGCTTTTATTCAATGCGTGAAGGAGAATACAAAGGGGAGCTTGCTCATTCATATACAGGTCCGGTAAGTCATATGTGCGCCACTCTTAAGCAAGACAAAAAAGCAAAGTTGATAGATTATCTTGAAAATAACTTTGAGAAAGAGCCTGATTTCAGAACAACATCATTCATAATTGCAAAAATTGAGTATCCTTATATTGTTTCATTAAGAAATGAATAATTACAATATGAAAAACAGTTTTTATTAATATATGTTATTGAGGCGTTTGGTTTGAATAAATTTGCAAATTCGATTGGTGATTACCTCAAAAGAACGGATTTTGTTCTTTGGTTACTCACTTTTTCTGCTGTCATTTACAGTCTTTTATTAATTTCAAGTATGCAGCGTTCGGGCGATTACAATTATCTGAGAACACAGCTTGCGGCAGTGATTGCTGGAATTATATTTGCCGTTGTGATTTCAATTGCCGATTATAGGTATTTAGTACGAAAGTGGTACTTTTCGGCGATAATTGCCGCTGTTCTTGCAGCTCTTGTGTTTTTATTCGGAATACAGGTTGCGGGAACTGACGATACAGCTTGGCTTGAGCTTCCGGGTGGTTTTACAATTCAACCATCGGAGTTCATAAAAATATGCTTTATCATTACGTTTACAAAGCACCTTTCTTACCTGAAAGAAAAAGGACTTATTGAAAATCCACTCGGTGTTCTTACACTGATTCTGCACGCCGCATTACCTATGGCTGTTATCCATATTCAGGGCGATGACGGAACAGTTTTGATTTTCGGATTCATATTTCTTATTATGTGCTTTACTGCCGGCGTTCAGCTCAGATATTTTGCAATACTCGGCGGTCTGCTTATACTTGGAATACCGCTTATCTGGAACTTCTTTATGAATGACGAGCATCGAAACAGAATTATAGCCTTGTTCGACATTGACGGAAACGCAATGACAAACTACGGCTGGCAACAATATCAAGGTAAGGTATCAATTGCAAGCGGTGAACTTACAGGCAGTGGTCTTTATAACGGCTCAAGGGTTGAATACGGAATTGTACCCGAACAGGAAAATGACTTTATCTTTACCGTTGCAGGTGAAGAGCTTGGCTTTATCGGCTGTATGCTGTTGCTTGTAATACTTTTCGGAATAATAAT
>CAZNUF010000185.1:0-3350 GCA_964576125.1 uncultured Ruminococcus sp.
AAATGATTTTCTGAATATAAGCCTGTTGTTTAAGATCATAAGGCTCGTCCTCAAACAGCGCCGCCGCAATTTCCTTGATAGTGCAGGAGCTTCCGTGACGGTGAACGAGATATGCAAAAACCTCTTTTGAGCGGCTCCTTTCAAAATGAACAGGTGTGCCGTCAGGCGTAAACACATCAAAATTACCAAAGCACTGAACACGCAGAAGAACATCGCTTTTTGGCTCAATCGGATGACGAAGCTCAGCCAGCTCCGCCTCAACCTTTTCCTTTGTTACGGGCTTCATTATATATCCGCTTGCGTGAAGTTTCATTGCGTCGCCCGTATATTGGTCAAAGCCTGTTACAAAAATGATATTCAGCTTTGGATTGATGTCCTTTAGCTTTTTTGCAAGCTCTACACCGTTCATTCCACGCATATGTATATCAAGAAATGCGATTTCGCAGGGTGGATTTTCCGACGCAAATTCAAGAAGCCGGGACGGTTTTGCAAAATCAAATATTTCGGCATCGGGCAAAGCTTGCCTTATAGCGTCAGTCAGCATTTCACGAGCCAGAGTTTCATCATCAGCCGCTAAAATTCTCATATCAATTTTCCTCCTTTGGGATTGTTATTGTTGCAACCGTGCCTTTGCCAACCGTACTTTCAATATTAAGCACGGCATTGCACATTGTTTTAAGTCTGTTTCTCACATTTTCCATTCCAATATGAGTTCGTCCGTCATTCGGTTTTTTCGCTGTGTCAAATCCCACGCCGTCATCTGAAACAATGACCTCATATCGGTCATCAAATTCCTTTGTAGCAATAGTGACCGTTCCGCCGTCCTCTTTCATACCTACACCGTGCTTTACGGCATTTTCAACAAGAGGCTGTACTGTGAGGGATGGAATAAGAAAATCTGTTGCTTCTATGTCATATTCAATGTTAAGCTCATCGCCAAAGCGCATTTTTTCAAGTGACAGATAGGTTTCAAGGTGCTTTAGCTCACTTTCAAACGGTACGGGAGCCTGTTCCTTGAGTGAATTCATATTCCTGCGCAGATACTCAGAAAATTCAATAGTAGCTTTCTTTGCTTTTGAGGGATTTTTTTCGCAAAGCTGTGCGATTGAAGTGAGCGAATTATAGAGAAAATGCGGTTGTATCTGCGAGACCATAATTGAAACACGCATTTGCAGCATTTCATTCTGCATTTCCTGATAGCGCAAAAGCTCCTTTTGATGTTCTCTTGTTTCACGTAACAGAAGATAAATCTGAATGACAACTGTGATAAGCAGACCTAATCTTATGAACACACGGTCGTGTGTGAAACCTGTTAAGGAGTTGATAAAATCAATAAGTCCCGCCACGACTAACGGACAAACCGAAATGAGAACTGCCCTTGAATTTTTATTTTTGAGCTTGAATGCTTCGTAGATAAGGCAAATAGTACTGCCCACACTTCCGAGCAGGATAAACGGGAATACAAAAATCTGACTTTTCAGAATATCCATAACGCCGAACAACTGCAAGAATACTGCTGCCATAGTCAGAAGTATAGATACAATAATGAGTATTGAAATATATCCTTTGCAACGCTTGTCTTCAACATTCACTCTGACATACAGAAAAGCCGTAATCGGCAACAGATATGCAGCAAATTCGTCAAACACCATACAGAGTACCGGGTTGCCGATCCATAATGGGAGATAGGTATAAATTGAATCGGTAAGAACATAAACTCCGCCTGTAATTGCCATAAGAGCAAGGGCGATGTTTCTAATCATTACATTCTTCCACAACAAGCCTGCAAGGGTAAATGCAAACAATCCCAAAAAGCAAATTGCAAGACTTATTAAAATAGCAGGCGTATTGTTTTTAAGTAAGTCATTGTATAAGGTATCCTTATTACCGACCGTAAGCCTGTTAAGTGTATCCTGTATAGGATTAAAACCGGAAAAAACAGTGTAAGGATTTGAAATTGTCAATTCAATTTCTGTATTATGGGGAATTTCATCAGCCGATACATAAGCAATAGAATTGCCGGGTGTTATTGCTGAAGCTCCGGTATCATAATGATTTGTGGCTACAACTTCTCCGTCAGCCTTAATCTCAACCCATACATCACACATCGGAATAATTAAGTACTGATTTTTCGGAATGTCCTGAGAAAGTCTTCCTCTGAAAGTCACCGTTTCGTAATTATCATTAATAAAGTCGTTGCTTGACTGAATTTTATTCCAACTTTCGCCGTCTGTGGTATATTCTCCGATAATTGATACTTTTGCAGATTCTGTATCGACTGCTTCTGTTTGATAACTAACGGCAGTCCATACAAATAAAAAGGCAAATAAAAGCAATATGCCAAGAGTACCTGTGAGAATAAAGGCTTTTGTATTATTCTTCAATTCTGAATCACCTCTGTTTCCTTAATTATACACTATTATATACTGTTTTACTGATTTTTACAACAAAACTAATGAATTTAAAAAATCAAAGAAATCTTATAATTTTAAAAAATTTGTCCGTATTTTGTCATAGTCGGTATTATATTATATGACTGTAACAAAGAGAACAGCTCTTAATACTTATATGGAGGTCATCAAATGAACAGGCAGTAAATGAATTATCCGGTCATACATTATTCTTATTTATTCAATCATTACATTATTTAATAAAATTTTGGAGGAAAAATTATGTTTGATTATTTAGAAAACTATTTAAGCACAGTTCACATTTCCGCATTATTAATTTTACTCGGAATTGTTCTTGGAACATTACTTGTTATTTACGCAGTTACCGTTATTGCGTGGTGGAAAATTTTTAAAAAAGCAGGTCAACCCGGATGGAAATCTATTATTCCGTTCTATAACGGTCATATATTGTATAAAATTTGTTGGAAACCTGCATTTTTCTGGCTTATGTTAGTCCTTGCAGTTGCAGGAATGGTTATGACAGGATATATATTCTCATCAGGCGGTTTTGAAACAATTATTTATATTATCGGTTGCGCTTTTCTTCTGCTTGCACTTTACATTGATGTTCTTCATTCGTTCAAGCTTTCAAAAGCATTCGGTCACGGAACAGGATTTGCAATCGGATTAGTTTTTCTGCCGACAATCTTCGGGTTGATTCTTGCTTTTGGAAAATCGCAGTATATCGGCATAACGGAAAATGCTACTAATACTTCAGGAACCATTGATTAACTCACACTGAAAGCTGTTTGCACATCTTGCTTGCATATTTTCCGTCAGCTTGCCCAAAAAATCCTCGTAATGCGTCAGCGTTACTGCGGTTTATCAGTTTATCCTGACGAAAAATCTGACTGCGCAATATGCACAAACGATTTAATCAGTGTTTCTCTAAGCGTCCAA
>CAZNUF010000186.1:0-3337 GCA_964576125.1 uncultured Ruminococcus sp.
TTTATGTTGAAATCCGTGACTTCGGCGCATATATCCACTGCGACCCCGAAAAGGGCGCAGGCGGTATTCCCGTAGGAACAGGCGGCAGAGCGGCTATTCTGATAAGCGGAGGAATTGACTCCCCCGTAGCCGCATATATGATGGCAAAGCGTGGCATAAAGCTTACCGCCGTTCACTTTGCAAGTCCGCCTTACACAAGCAGACGTGCCGAGGAAAAGGTTGTAAAGCTCCTTCAGAAGGTCAGCCGCTATGCAGGCAGAATGACAATGTACACAGTTCCCTTTACAAAGATTCAGGAGAAGATAAAGGACGATTGTCCCGAGGAGCTGTTTACAATTATTATGCGCCGTCTGATGATGGAAATTTCCGAGAAGATTGCGCTTGACAACGACTGCTCGGCTCTCATTACGGGCGAAAGCCTCGGTCAGGTTGCAAGCCAGACAATCGGCGCACTCGGCTGTACCGACGAAGCAACCGATATGGTTGTGTTCAGACCGCTTATCGGTATGGATAAGCAGGAGATTATCGACATTTCTTACAAGATAGATACCTACGAAACTTCGATTGAGCCTTACGAGGACTGCTGTACGGTGTTTACGCCCAAGCACCCACGTACACGACCTGTTTTAAAATACGTCAAAGAGGCTCAGGAAAAGGCAGGCTTTGCACCACTTGTTGACGAGGCTCTGCAAAACCTTAAGATAACATATATTTCAGCCGACGACTGATACAAAGGGGTGATACTCAGGTGAGTCAGGTTAATATTGAAATTATTTCGGTGGTAAGAAACAAAAACGCCGCAGGTCTTGTTGATAAAAAGCCAGAGCTTAAGGCAAGGCTTGACAAATACGGCTACACGCTTACAGGCGTTAAGAACACCGTGCTGAACGCAAGGAAAATCAGAGCGGCTCTTGACGAGATTGCAAAGTCCGGCAACAGACCGGACGTTGTGATTATTGCAAACGCCCTTTCGACAACCGACAGCACTTCTTTCAGAAAGTATTTTGTGGAAACGGTTGCCGAGGCAGAGCACAGCGCAAACGAGCGCACGCCGAAGGATTACTGGAAAAAGAGAGATAAGGCTTTCAGGAACGCTAAAAAGAATAATGCAACGCAGGAGGAGCTTGATGCGCTCGAAGATAAATTCAGGCTCTACCGCAAAAAGTCAAAGGTGTTCAAGCTCGGAGAATTCGGCAACGGCTACAAGGGCTATTGCTTTATGTTCAAGGACTTGCAGGTTGCCGTACTTCCTCAGGCAAGCCTTACGGGTGAAAATGACGACGACGTAATTTCACTTGCGGCTGTGAGAACAAAGGAAGTTTTTGAAAACTCCGCAGAGGATTACCCCGACGGGTTCAGCACTAAAGAGTACGTTCCCGAAAGAACAGGCTTTGCCTACCGCTTTATCCCTATGAGGGGTGACGGTGGCAAGGAGGTTGCAAGAAAGTGCGTTGTAATCGCATCATTCCTTGTTTTCCTTACTGCACTTTCAATGCTTATGTACAATATGGTGTTCCTGAGTATGAGAAACGCCGCACTCAACGGTGAAATTCAGAAGATAGCTCACGGCATTGAGGACGATACTCAAAAGGATAAAAAGCCCGATAAGGGTGATGATACTATTGACTGGAAAAAGCTTAAGGAAATCAACGAGGAGATTGTCGGCTGGATTGAGATGGATAATACGAAGATTGACTATCCTGTCCTGTGGCACAAGGGCGACGACAGAAATTACCAGTTCTATCTTTCTCACAACTACAATAAGGAATGGGATTCGTTCGGCAGTATTTTCCTTGACTACCGCTGTACAAACGGTACGGACAGCAAAAATACCGTTCTTCACGGACATCATATTCAGGACGGCTCGTTCTTCGGAGATTTGATGAAGTTCGGCGGAACAACAGGCAATCTTGATTTTTATAAGGAAACGCCGACAATTGAGTTTGACACTCCGAAGTCGCAGGGTACTTACAAAATCATTTCCGTGTTCAAGACGAACACGCTTTCCACACAGGGCGAGTTTTTCAATTATATGGTCGGCGACTTCCAGAACGATAAGGACTTTATGAATTACGTTTATAACGTAAGAATCCGCTCGCTGTTCAACTGCCCCGTTGATGTGAACGAGGACGACGAGCTTATCACGCTGTCAACCTGTTCCTATGAGTTTACTAACTGGAGAACTGTTGTGGTGGCAAGAAAAGTGAGAGTGGGCGAGTCGAAGAAGGTTGACGTTTCAAAGGCGTCGCTTAATAACAACATCGTATGGCCGCAGGTTTACTACTCGACATACGGAGGAACAAGACCAAAGGTGACGGATTTCTGCACCGCATATGAAAAGGGAGAAATCGACTGGTACAACGGCGACTACGACTTTAAGAATCAGAAGGTTGTTCAGCCGTCAAGCTCGGGTTCGAGTTCGGGTACTACAGGCACGAACAGACAGACTGCTCCGCAGCCTACAACTCAGGCGAAGGTTTACCTGACTGTAAGATTCCTCAATTACGACGGTTCTGTGCTGTCAGAACAGAAGGTTGAGTACGGAAAGGCGGCTAAAGCACCTGCTAATCCGACAAAACCGAGTGATGAATTCTATGACTACAAGTTTAAGGAATGGGGCCTTGACTACAGCAACGTCACCTGCAATATGGATATTGCTCCGGTATTTGATTATACGCTGAAACCCGAGTACGCACAGGCGCAGTAGCGGGAGGCGAGTATGGTGGAATGTAAAACGGTATTTTATTCGGCGAGAAAAACTTCGCTTTGCGAGCGTGCGCTTAAAAAGAGTTTTTCGGAGATTGAACTTGATATGAGCGATATTTCTTTTGCCGCCGACAGGGGAAGTTTGTGTAACGCCTTGACAGAAGCATTTACAGAATGTAATATAGTTTTTGTCATTGGCGGTCTGGGCTTTGGCGATGAAAGAGATGTTAAAAGCATTGTTTCACGTCTGATAAAAAGCTCCTGCGTAGACGATTGCAAAAAGCTTAAAAATCCAATGGGTGACGACGGTTATGTTATAAGAGCAGACAGCCAGATGCTTGTTCTGCTCCCCGACGAGCCTGAACAGATTGAAGCGATTATGCAGGGTGCAATTACAGGATATATTAAAATCAGGGGAAATGCGAGGGCGTAGTGTGGTAAACGAAACGAGCGTTACAATTAATCTTGATAACATTGCACGTAATGCAAGAGCCATTACGGAAAAATATAAGGAGTACGATTACTTTTTTGCCGTGCTCAAGTCAAGTGCATACGGTCACGGTGAATACATAGTAAACGAGCTTGTAAATAATAATATTAACTATATTGCTGTTTCGTATGTTGACGAGGC
>CAZNUF010000187.1:0-3330 GCA_964576125.1 uncultured Ruminococcus sp.
GACCCCGAGCCGAATTTTACGGTAATTGACAAGATGACTGCGGCGGCAGTAAATAACAATATGATTCCTGCAATTGTAGTATCAAAAAATGATTTGAGGTCGGGCGAGAGGATTGCAGAAATCTATCGCAATTCCGAATTTCCCGTGTTTCTATGCTCTCCCGATGATACCGAGGACGTAAACAAGCTTAAAGCCTTTCTGAAAGGCAAGGTATCAGCTTTTACGGGAAACAGCGGAGTAGGAAAGTCAACGCTTATTAACCGTATTTTCCCCGAGCTTGAGTTGCAGACAGGACAAATCAGCCGAAAGCTCGGACGAGGAAAGCACACGACAAGGGTTGTTGAGCTGTTTGAAATTGACGGCTGTTTTGTGGCTGATACTCCGGGTTTTTCAACTGTTGATTTGCAGAGATATGAAATGATTGACAAAACCCGGCTTCAATATTGCTTTCCCGAATTTGAAAAATATCTCGGAGAATGTCAATTTACCTCTTGCTCGCATACGTGTGAAAAGGGTTGCAGAATTTTGCAGGCTGTTGCAGACGGAGAAATAGAGCAGTCACGCCACAAAAGCTATGTTGCAATGTATAATGAGGTAAAGGACATCAAGGAATGGGAATTGCGCTGAATTAAAATTCGGAAAAAGAAATTAGGTGAAGAAAATGCGCTGTGTAATCATATCGGGTTCACCCGAAACCAATCCGAATTTTTTAAAGCAGGCTGTAAAGCCTGATGATTATGTAATATGTGCTGACAGAGGATATGAGTTTGCAATCCTTGCAGGTATTGAGCCGAATCTGATTGTGGGCGATTTTGATTCTTATAAAGAAAAAATATCAGCGTCCTGTGAGATTGTAAAGCTAAATCCTCACAAGGACGATACCGATACAATTCATTCAATTGACCTTGCATTTGAACAAGGCTTTACCGATTTTCTTTTGCTCGGAGCACTTGGCGGCAGAACCGACCACACCTTTGCAAACATCACTGCTCTTTTATATATTGTCGATAAAGGAGGCAGGGGAGTTCTGCTTTCCGAGAAAGAACATATAGAGCTTCTTAAAAAGGGCGAATATTTCTATAATGAATATTGCGGCAAGACCTTTTCGTTGTTTCCGTTTGGCTGTAACAGCGTTTGTGTTTCATACAAGGGCGTTGAATATCCTCTTGAAAGATACACGCTGAAAAGCAGTGTGCCGCTTGGAATATCAAACATTTTTATATCTGAAAAATCGGAAATAAAAATATATGACGGAAATGCAATACTTATAATTAATCTGAAAGAAGAATATATTTAATTATATTTAATTCTTTTTTATAAGCAAAATTAACATATGTTGTGTATAATATTTAATATGCAAACATTATATGGGGGTATAGCTCAGCTGGGAGAGTGTTTGACTGGCAGTCAAAAGGTCACGGGTTCGAGCCCCGTTATCTCCACCAATTGATTTTCTATGTTTTTCTATAACAAAACTGTAATTATAATGACACTCATAAATCTTGAAAAGAATAATAATTGTATGTTATAATTCTTTTTGAAAAAAATGAGATGATTTAAAATCCGATTTGTAAATTGAACGTGATTTGGAGTTGAAAAATAGTATGTCATTGTGTATGGGTTGTATGCAGGAAATCGGCAATAATAAAATCTGTCCTGAATGTGGATTTAATAATTCCGAAAAACAACGTGCACCGTTTTTGCCTTACGGTACGGTGCTTTCAAACAGGTATATTGTCGGTTCCGGTATTGATACAAACGGTGAAAGTACACGATATATAAGCTTTGACAAGCAGACAGGCGACGTAGTTATTATTTGCGAGTTCCTGCCTATGGGACTTTTCAACAGAGCAGAAGGCTCGACCGAAATAAAAATCAATTATGAAAACCGCCTTGCTTTCAATAAGCTTAAAGACGAGTTTATCAGTTACTACCGTGTTCTGTGTGACCTTCGTGACCTTTCTGCTTTGATGAAGGTTCATAATATCTTTGAAGAAAACAATACAGTATATGTTGTAGAGGAAAACGAGGATTTAATTCCTTTTGAAGAATATGTTGAGCGCAGTAACGGCAGTCTTGAATGGGATATAGCACGTCCGCTGTTTATGCCTGTTATTTCTGCACTTGAGGCACTTCACAAGCGTGGCGTCGGTCACTATGCAATTGCACCGAAGAATATTTTTATTACATCTTCGGGCAAAATCAAAATCAGCGGTTTTGCAACAGAAAACGAACGCAAGCGCGGCACACCGCTTAAATCACAGCTATTTTCAGGTGCGGCTGCACCCGAACAGTATGATGATAACTTTCCTCTTGATGATATTACGGATATTTACGGTTTCTGCTCAACGCTATTCTATGCTTTAACAGGACATCTTCCCAAGAGCGCACCCGAGCGCCGTAAGGACAGCAGACTTCTTATGAGCACAACAACCGTAAAGCGTTTGCCGCCTCACGTTGTTTCGGCTCTTGCAAACGGTTTGCAGGTTGAACGTGAAAACAGAATTACCGATTTTGACGAGCTTCGTTCACAGCTTTCTGTTGCGCACACAGCGAAAGCTATTCAGGAGGAGATTTCCAGAACTGCAAGTATGAATCTCTCAAGGGGTGATAAATCCCAAAAGGGACGCAACGGAATGTCACATACTTCTATAGTTATTATTTCCGCTGCCATAACCGTTCTTGTTTTGGGAATTGCAGGCGTTTTCTGGCTTATGCAGAATCCGCTTTCAGGAGTTTTCGGAGGAAATACCTCTGAAACCGTTGAGTCTACTCAAAGCACCGAATGGACAGGTGCGACAATTCCGAACTATATCGGAATGAACTATGATGACGTTATTAAGCAGGCGGAGGGTGATACAAAAATTACCGTTTACCGTTCATACACCGATGAATACAGCGACCAGTATAAAGAGGGAACTGTTATGTCGCAGAACCCTCCCGCCGGCTCAAAGGTTACACAGGAGGACGGAATACTTATCAGCATTACCGTCAGCAAAGGTCCTCAAATGCGTGAGCTTCCAAAGATTGAGGGCTTAAAGCTTGACGAAGCCGCTTCTGATATTGCCGAGCAGGGACTTCTTGCAACTGCCGAGTATCAGTACAGCAACACCGTTGCCGAGGACAGAGTAATCGGTTATAAAAGTCACCAAGAGGGCGACACTGTTGAATACGGTACTAATGTTACGATTATTGTCAGCAAAGGCAAAGAAACTGTAGAAACGCAGTCAAATCAATAATTTATGATATAGCTTAATATTAAAGCCTCCGATTTTCCGGAGGCTTTATTTTTACCTTATAGGAAATTGCTCTGTTGCGCTCGGGCAAAAA
>CAZNUF010000188.1:0-3321 GCA_964576125.1 uncultured Ruminococcus sp.
AAATTATTGCTAAATTGTATAAATCTTTTTAAAAAAGATGTGACACTTCTGCAAGTATTGTATCTTTTATTTCCCACAAAAATATGTTATAATAGAAAATATATAAAAGGGAGTGATATTATGACGCAAAATAACTGGGACTATTCAGCAATTACACCGGAAATTAATCTTCTCACAAAGAAGATGACGGACAACTCCATTATTGACCCTTCTCTTTACAGCAAGTACAATGTTAAAAGAGGACTGCGTGACCTTGACGGTAAAGGCGTCCTTACGGGACTTACAGATATTTCAACGATTATTCAGAACAAAGAAGTTGACGGTAAGCTTGTTCCCTGTGACGGTGAGCTTTACTACCGTGGATATAACGTAAATGATATTATCAAAGGTATAACCGACGATAACCGTTTTGGTTTTGAGGAAGTAGTATATCTCCTTTTGTTCGGCGAAATGCCAAATCCAAAGGAGCTTCACGACTTTAAGGAATTGCTTGTGCAGTACAGAACTCTGCCACAGAACTTTGTGCGTGACGTAATTTTAAAAGCTCCGAGTGAGGATATGATGAACTCAATTGCACGAAGTGTTTTAACGCTTTTCTGCTATGATACAAATCCGAACGATACCTCAATTAACAATGTTCTCAGACAGTGTGTTCAGCTCATTTCCGTATTCCCGCTTTTGTCTGTTTACGGCTATCACGCATACAACCACTATCTGCGTGACAAGAGCCTGTACATTCACCGTGCAGACCCGTCGATGTCAACGGCAGAGGTAATTCTGTCGCTTCTCCGTCCCGACAGAAAGTACACTCCGCTTGAAGCAAAGGTACTTGATATGGCACTTATTCTTCATATGGAGCACGGCGGTGGTAACAACTCAACATTTACAACCCACGTTGTAACCTCGTCCGGCACTGACACATATTCTGCAATGGCGGCGGCTCTTGCATCACTCAAGGGACCGAAGCACGGCGGTGCAAACGTCAAGGTTTTCTATATGTTTGAGGATTTGAAAAAGCACGTCAGAGATTGGAATGATGACGAGGCTATTACGAATTACCTTGAAAAGCTCCTCGACAAACAGGCGTTTGACTGCAAGGGACTTATCTACGGTATGGGACACGCTGTTTACACAATTTCCGACCCCCGTCAAGTAATTCTTAAGGGCTCTGTTCAGAAGCTTGCCGAAGCAGAGGGATATGATGATGAGTTTAATCTTTATGAAAAGGTTGAACGTCTTGCACCCGAGGTAATTGCAAAGAAAAGAAAAATCTACAAGGGCGTTGCGGCAAACGTAGACTTTTACAGCGGTTTGCTTTACAGTATGCTCAAAATTCCCTGTGAGCTTTATACTCCGCTGTTTGCTACTGCACGTATTGCCGGCTGGAGTGCACACAGACTGGAAGAGCTTGTAAATCCCGGAAAGATTATTCGTCCTGCGTATATGAGCATTTCAAACGAGAAACAGTACGTTCCGCTTGAGGACAGATAAATTAAAATTTAATTTTTGATGTAATAAACACCCCTCGGATATTGCTTCCGAGGGGTGTTTTCTTGTGTGTTTTTAAGGATTATGCAAGCTCGAAATACAAGCCTTCACCGCCTGATAATTCTTTGGGAGCTGTGTGCCAGATTTCACCGCACTTATAATCCTGCATATTTACATCCTCAATACTGTAATCATATTTGTAAACCTTAGCGCCTTCGTAGCCGTAGTAATGATCCCAAGGGTGACACACAACTTTGCCTGCAATCAGGAAGGTATTGTTAACATACCAGTCAGTGAATCGGAAGCCTACGACTCCTCTGAGATACTGTGAAATTGAACGGTCGCTGAAATTCTTTTGAATGTGTTCGATGATTAATTTTACTTTATCATAGCTCAATGCCTTTACATATTCATTAATTTCAACACGCTTGATGTCGCCTCGTGAGTTCTCGCCAAGTTCACTCATAGATTTTATATATCTGTAGTCGCAGTGATGACCGATACGGCACCAGTAGTCAAATAAATCGGCGGAAATATCGTTATTGTTTTTGCAGTTATGCTTTACAACGCCGAGGTCTTTTTTAAGCTTTATTGCTTTTGAAGCGTCGTCGCTCTTGCCGACATATGTTGTAGCTTCTTCTTCGGTAAGTTCCTGATAATTATTGTATGATTTGAGAACACTTTCCATATCGCCTTTAAGCTGATTCATTGCAGCTGTTATTGCACTTTTATTAAGATTCATATTTTTGATTGTTTGCTGAGTATCTTCGTCAAGTGCTGAAATTTCCTCGTTAGTCATTGACGCAAGCTTAATCTTTGCGTCAAGCGAGAGCAGAGCCGTGAATGCTGAGGCCGAAAAGATTTCCATACTGCAATTTACATAGTTTTCTGCTCTGTAAGCGGCTTCACCGCCGAACATTGACTCATTCTTCATCTTGTTGTAATATGCAGTGAAAACACTTTTGTTGTATCCGAACGGACCGTTGATGTAGTTTTCCAAATCACTTATTCTATGTGCATAGTTTGAAGTGCTTGTGAAGTCGTTATTTACAAGACCTGCAAGAGTGATATTCTTTTTAACTTCGTTCGTTTCGTCTTTGATAACGTCAATTAATTCCAAAGCATATTTCTTGCTGGTTAAAACCTCGTTAACAAGCCTGTTGTATTCAACAAGCGAGCTCTGGTCGTAAATATCTTTTATAATCTTCTGAGTGCTGCTGTCAATCTGCCTCTGAATGTCGTCAAGCTTTTTGTTGATTTCTGTAAGGTTTACTTCGTGAACTCCGCAGATATCTTTGAGCATTGTAGAAATCGGACCTGCGAGGAATGAAAGTCCGGGAACTGTCGATGCCATTCCCTTGCCCCAGTTATTAAGGATTGCACGGATTGAGCCGGTGAAATAGGTGTTTGAGTTGAACTGAGATTCGTTAAGCGAAATTGAATTTGTTGTTGCGGCGTTAGTCTTTACAAGGCTGAGCGTTGCAACCGAGCCGATACAGGTCAGTGCAAGAAATCCTGCAATAATTCTTCTTTTGATGTTGTCTGTGAATTTGATTGATGATGTTTTCATAATTTTTCTTCCTTTCGGTGATTTTTGATTTGTTGGCTTTATTATAAAACAGACATAGGGACAAAACCCTGACAAAAATAAAAGATTTTGAAAAAATTTTTAAAATTTTTTGAGTACCTGTTTTTTAGTTATCTAAACCATAATTTGTCGAGGCACTCGACCGACCATTAATTACGCATTCCGAATTACGCATTCCGCATTAAATTATCGTTTAGCACCATATAACTAATCTGAAAAAATATCTACTCTAAATATTTACATAA
>CAZNUF010000189.1:0-3305 GCA_964576125.1 uncultured Ruminococcus sp.
CAGTCGGCATCAAGGACATCAGAACAAAGGCTCTTCGTTCAAACAACCCCTGCAACGTAGTAAGAGCTACACTCGCAGGTCTTGCAGCTCTCAGAAATGCTGACGAAGTAGCTGCTATCCGCGGTAAATCCGTTAAGGAAATTTTATAATAGGGAGGTTGCAGATTATGACAATTAAGTTGGTTAAGAGCCTTATCGGCTCCAAGAAGGATCAGATTGCAACAGCCCACGCTTTAGGTCTGAAGAAAATCGGTGACGTTACAACACAGCCCGATAACGCTTCGACAAAAGGCAAGGTAGCAAAAATCATTCACCTCGTAGAGGTTATTGAAGCGTAAGCAAGGAGGTGCACTTATGAAGTTACATGAACTTTCTCCGGTTGAAGGCTCCAAGAAGGACGCAAAGAGAATCGGCAGAGGTCACGGCTCAGGCTGGGGTAAAACAGCCGGCAAGGGTCACAAAGGTCAGAAGGCTCGTTCAGGCGGCGGTGTTCGTCCGGGCTTTGAAGGCGGTCAGATGCCCTTGCAGCGCCGTTTACCGAAAAGAGGTTTTAACAACATCTTTGCTAAAAACGTAGTTGCAATTAACCTCAGCACTTTAAACAGAAAGTTTGAAGACGGCGCAACAGTTGATATTGAGGCTCTTGTTAATGCAGGAGTAGTAAAGAACGGTTTTGACGCTGTTAAGGTTCTCGGCAACGGTAAGCTCGAGAAAAAACTCACTGTTAAGGTTTCTGCTTTTTCCGAATCAGCTAAAGCTGCTATTGAGGCTGCAGGCGGAAAGGCAGAGGTGATTTAAGTGTTTAAAACAATAAGAAACGCTTGGTCAATTCCTGACTTAAGAAGAAAAATCTTATTTACACTTTTAATTATCGTAGTATTCAGAATCGGTTCGGTTATCCCCGTTCCGTTTCTGGACACAACAGCTCTTGCAGAAGCAATGAAGCTGATTACAGACAATCCTGATACCAGCACAAATATGCTGGCTTATCTCAACACACTTTCGGGTGGTGCGTTTGCAAACGCAACATTGTTTGCAATGGGTATCACTCCTTACATCAACAGCTCGATTATTATGCAGCTCCTCTGTGTTGCTATTCCTCCTCTTGAGAGAATGGCTAAGGAGGGCGAGGCAGGCAGACGTAAAATCGGTACTATCACCCGTTACGTAACAGTCGGTCTTGGTCTTATTCAGGGTACTGCATACTACTTCTACCTCAGAAACACAATTACCGAAAGCGGTAAGCACATCACAATCTACAACGAGGGCTTCGATATGTGGTTCTCTGCAATTGTAATCGTGCTCGTGTTCACGGCAGGTACGGCTCTTATGATGTGGCTGGGCGAGCAGATTAACAAGAACGGTATCGGAAACGGTATTTCTATTCTCCTTTTCGCAGGTATCGTTGCACAGCTCCCCGCAACAATCAGCACACTCGGTCAGTACTGGGGTCTCGGTTCAGAGGGTTATACACAGTATTACTTCCTCGTTCCGCTTTGGGTTCTCATTTTTGTTGCTGTTATCTGGGTTATTACCTTTATGCAGGACAGCGAAAGAAGAATTCCGATTCAGTACGCAAAGCGTGTTGTAGGCAGAAAGATGTACGGCGGACAGTCAAGCCACCTTCCTATCAAGGTTGCTCTCGGCGGCGTTCTCCCCATCATTTTTGCAAGCTCAATTCTTTCAATTCCCGGTACAATCAACCTCTTTGTTCAGGCAAAGGACGGCTTCTGGGGTGCTTTCTTCGAAGCCTTCAGCACAAACGGCTGGTTGTATATGGTATTGTATTTTATTCTTATCATTATGTTCGCTTATTTCTATACGACTATTCAGTACAATCCTGTTGAAATGGCAAACAACCTCAAAGCAAACAACGGTACCGTTCCCGGTATCCGTCCCGGTGCTCCGACAGCTGATTATATCAGAAACATTCTGTCAAGAATTACACTTATCGGCGCACTCTTCCTTGCTTTCATCGCTTTGCTCCCGCACATTTACGGTGCTGCAACAGGTATGGGCAATATGGCTATCGGCGGTACATCAATCATCATTATCGTTGGCGTTGCACTTGAAACAGTAAAACAGCTCGAATCTCAGATGATGATGCGCCACTACAAAGGTTTTCTTGACTAATTACTGAAAAAGGAGTATAATTAAATGAACATTATCATGTTAGGCGCTCCGGGTGCAGGTAAAGGCACACAGGCTGCTGTACTTTGCGAGCACTTTGGTATTCCCACAATTTCAACCGGAAACATGATTCGTGAGGCGCTGAAAAACGGCACTGAGATGGGTCTTAAGGCAAAGTCCTTTATGGACGAGGGCAAGCTTGTTCCCGACGAGGTAGTTATCGGAATCGTTAAAGAAAGACTTTCCGAGGACGACTGCAAAAAGGGTTTCATTCTTGACGGCTTCCCAAGAACCATTCCTCAGGCTGAGGCTCTTGACAATATGGGTGTTGAAATTCAGTACGTTATCAATATTGACGTTGCTGATGAAAGAATCATCAACCGTATGTCCGGACGCCGTGTCTGCGAAAATTGCGGCAGACCTTATCATCTTGTGAACTTAAAGCCCAAGAAGGATGGGGCATGCGACGATTGCGGCGGCACCCTTGTTCAGCGCAAGGACGACCACCCCGACACCGTACTTGCTCGTCTTGATGTTTACCACAAGGAAACAGAGCCCCTTGTTGATTATTACAAGAAGCAGGGTAAGCTCGTTAATGTTGAAGGACAGGATAACGTAGAAGATACTACGGCTCTTATCCTCAAGGCAATCGAGGCGTAAAAAGTATGGTAGTTATTAAAACAGCACGGGAACTTTCTAAAATGAAAGACGCATGCAGAATTTCTGCCGAGGCACTCCGTGTTGCGGGAGAGGCTGTAAAGCCCGGTGTAACTACTTATGAAATAGATACAATTGTCCGTAAATATATCGAGAAACAGGGAGCTACTCCCTCGTTTCTCGGTTATGGCGGATTTCCTGCGAGTGCGTGCATTTCCGTAAACAACGTGGTTATCCATGGCATACCAAGTAAAAAACAGATCCTTAAAGAGGGCGACATAGTAAGCGTCGATGTCGGTGCATATTATGAGGGATTTCACGGCGACAATGCCTACACATTTCCCTGCGGCAAAATCAGCGCAGATGCGCAGGCTTTGCTCGACGCCACAAAGGAGAGCCTTTATGAGGGAATTAACAAGGCTCTTGCCGGTAACCGTATAGGTGACATAGGCAGTGCTGTTCAACAGTATGTCGAAGCTCGCAGTTACTCGGTGGTACGAGATTTTGTCGGCCACGGCG
>CAZNUF010000190.1:0-3301 GCA_964576125.1 uncultured Ruminococcus sp.
GGAAGCCGAGTATGAGTTGAACAAGATCCGGAAGAGTTTCTCGCTCGAAAAGGAAGAGTATGCGATGGGAATTCGCAGTAAAGCCCAGCTGGAAGTATCGGAAGATGAGTATCGGTATAAGACGGAATCAACCCGCCTGAAGTTGAAAAGTCTCCAGAGTGATTCTTCCATGACGGTTATCCGGAAAGAGCTATTGCAAAACGATCGTGACCGGGAAGAAAAGAAGTTGATACGAAGTCGGCAACGGATTGAGGACTTGGTGGTCCGCTCTCCGATAGACGGGCAACTGAGTTTCGTGAAAGTAACGCCCGGACAACAGGTGGCTGCCGGAGAGAATATTGCGGAAGTCAAGGTAATGGATCAGTTTAAGATTCATACATCCCTCAGTGAATATTATATTGATCGGGTAACGACCGGCTTGCCGGCTGCCATTACTTATCAGGGAAAACGCTATCCGTTGAAGATCAGTAAGGTGATTCCGGAGGTGAAAGATCGTCTCTTTGAAGTGGATTTGGTCTTTACCGGAGAAATGCCGGAGAATGTCCGACTGGGGAAAAGCTTCCGGGTACAAATCGAATTAGGACAACCCGAGCAGGCGTTAGTCGTTCCACGTGGAAACTTTTATCAGCAAACCGGTGGGCAGTGGATTTATAAAGTCAATGCCGACAAGACGCGGGCTGTAAAAGTTCCGGTAACTATTGGCCGGCAGAATCCTCGTCAATACGAGATCACAGAAGGATTACAACCCGGCGACTTGGTCATTGTTTCCGGATACGATACCTTTGGTGAAGCAGAAGAGCTGGTATTTTAGAAGTCTATGTTATTGATGATAGAAATAAGAGATATATGATACAACATTACCTGAAAGTAGCAATCCGGAATCTGCTGAAGTATAAAGTGCAGACGGGAATTAGTATGCTGGGCTTGGCGGCAGGTTTTATCTGCTTTGTCTTATCGGTTTTTTGGATTCATTATGAGATGACTTACGATCAGTTCCGGAAAGATGTCGACCGACTTTATTTGGTGCGGGTAAATGATGGTTATGCCGAAGGACGGATTACGTGGCGTGTGCCGATTCCATTAGGGGCGTATCTGAAAGAACACTTTCCGGAGATAGAATCGTTTGCCTATTTCTATTCATTTGAATATCGGGTGAAGGTAGAAGGAAGGTACGAAAAAGCCTTCTTCTCATCGGCTGATAGTGCTTGGGTGCAGATGATGGATGTCCAATTAGTAGACGGGAACCGAAACTTTATGCAACAACATTCTACAGAAGTGGCAATTACGGAAGAAACCGCCAAAGCTTGGTTTGGCCAAGAGAATCCGTTAGGAAAGGAATTGGAAATAGGAATAGACGATAAAAGAACGATTGGTGCGGTTGTTCGGGTGAATAACCGGCATACCAATTTCCCAATTGCTTTGATGGGTGATCCGCAAACTGGACGTACGTGGTGGTATCAGAGTTGGAATATATTGGTAAAGGTGAAAGAAGGAACGGATATTCCGGCATTGGAAGTCAAGATAAGCGAAAATCTGCCCTATGAACTCATTCATCCGTCAGAGACAAGGAATACCGGTATTGAACGTTTATATCTTACGCCTTTAACGGAATTGCGCTATGCGAAAGACTTCCGTGATCAAAGTGAAGGTGGCATTACCTTCCGGTACATCGTTTATTTCTCTGTAACCGGTTTATTGGTGATTCTCTGTGCGCTGATGAATTATTTGACCTTGTTTATTAACCGGATGCAAGTCCGGAAACGGGAAATGAAGCTTCGTCTCGTACATGGAGCGTCGATCCAGTCGTTAGTCCGTTTGTTGGGTTTGGAGTTCTTACTTCTGTTGATTGGTTCGTTCCTGATCGGGATGTTAGGTATGGAAATCCTTTTCCCGGCCTTCTTGGAGTTGACGGGAACGGATGCCGGTCGAACTTCTTTGTATGGAGAAGCTTTGCTCTTCTTAATACTTATTTCTGTTTTGTTGCTGGGTGTGGCAATCGGTGTGATTTATGGTATCCAACGCAGGCAATTGCAGGGATCCGGAAATGGAGAGAGCGAACGTCGTTTCCGTACGTGGATTCGGAAAGGCAGTATTGTCTTCCAGCTTTTTATCTGTATGCTTTTTATGACGGGTACACAATGGATGAACCGTCAGTTGGATTATTTACGCCAGCATGATTTAGGGATGGAGTTACACAACCGGGGTTATTTTGCCCTCGACAGGACAGAAAATACTTCACCTTTCGTAGAGAAATTGAAACAACTACCGATGATTACCGAAGTCCTTCCGGCCGATTATCGTCCCTTGGTGTCGGATATAGGGACAACCGTTGGGCAGATTTATCAATGGGAAGGATTGGAACAGAAGCTGGATGTACCGATGCCGATCAACTTGTTTGTAGGAGATGAAACATTGGCCCGCTTTTATGGGCTTACGCTTTTGGCTGGTGAATGGCTGAACGAATTTTCCGGCTATGGAGAGATTGTGATCAATGAATCGTTGGCTCGACGTATGGGATATACGCCGGAAGAAGCGATTGGAAAACATTTGATCACTATATTGCAGACTCCCAATCAAGTGATCAAAGGTGTGGTGAAAGATTTCCAATATACGTCTCCGACCGAGCAAGTTCCGAATACAGGTTTTATTATTGGGGATGAAATGGGATTGATGCTCTGGAAAAATGGTATCCTTTTCCGTTTCAAGGAAGGAACATGGGACGCTTGCCGCACGGCGATCGAACAGCTTTGCCGGAAAGAAGCTCCGGATAAAGAAATTACGCTTGTCAATGAAGAAGAGTCCTATAATAAATACCTGCAATCCGAAGCCATGCTGGCTCGTTTGCTGGCATTCGCCTCGTTGGTTTGTATGTTGGTTGCAATCTTTGGCATCTATTCGTTGGTGACGCTCACTTGCGAACAACGTCGTAAGGAAATAGCTATTCGGAAAGTCAACGGTGCTACGGTACGGAATATCCTTTCGCTATTCTATCGGGAATATATTGTGTTGTTACTGTTAGCGGCATTACCGGCATTTCCGTTGGCATATATCTTGGTTAAACATTGGATAGAAACCTACACGCGTCAGATGTCGATTCCGATTGCTCCGGCATTGGTTGTTTTTCTTGTCTTGTTATTGGTTGTCGGGTTGAGTATTAGTTGGCGTGTCTGGCGTGCCGCCCATGAGAATCCGGCAGAAGTCATCAAGCGGGAATAGTTCGACGATGCTTCTTCTGAAGAAAAAGCACCGTCAGACTACTCGGACGATACGTTTTCTGGAAAAAATGCCCTGTCGGAGGCTC
>CAZNUF010000191.1:0-3291 GCA_964576125.1 uncultured Ruminococcus sp.
AGATCGCCTGCCACGAAAGCATTTATCCGCTCGAAAAACTGTATGCGCTGTGCCGGTCGGAAACGGTACAAGGGTTCAAATCCCTTACTCTCCTCCATAATGGGAAATTAGCTCAAAGGTAGAGCACTCGACTGTTAATCGAGCGGTTATAGGTTCGAATCCTATATTTCCCGCCATAATATGCCCGAAAGGGCACCGTGTACTAAAATTATAACTAAAAAAATAAAGTTCGATTTGAACATAGCAAACATCTTTTACGCTAATTATCTATCCCCAATCCTAGTCATGATTTAAAACTGACTATTTGAGGAAATAGCCAAGTGGTAAGACTTTGGTCCGCAACACTAAGAGCATGGGTTGGGCTGTCACTCATGGTGCAAGTCCATATATATCCTTTAAAATATGTCCTTAGTGTAATGGTAGCACGACAGTCTCCAAAACTGTTTGTCTTAGTTCGAATCTAAGAGGATATGCCATAGTTGTTTTCATAGAATCCAACCTATCGAATAGCTTTAAGATAGGTATTTGGAAGTGTACTCAAGTGGCTAAAGAGGCCTGGTTGCTAACCAGTTAGGTCGAGTAATCGGCGCGCAGGTTCGAATCCTGTCACTTCCACCATAATATGCCATATTTATTATGGCGCCAAAAAAAATATAAAAGAATTTGATTTGGCCGTTGAATTCTGAAAGTAAGTCCGGAATGACGATAAACTAGGGGATTGGTGTATACCGGTCGTGTCCGATTAGTCATGTGAAGACATTAAACTACAAAAGTCTTACGAGGTCATGACTAAATTTGGTCGTATAGCTTAATGGTTAGAGCAGACTCCTTATAAGGGTAAGACTCGAGTTCAATTCTCGATACGACTACCATAATATACAGGACTAGAGGGTGTTACCTCTAGTCCTGTTTCATAGAACTCACTCTCAAAGTATATAAAATAAAAAGCTCCCAAGCCTAGACAACTTCAGGGTGCTTTTTATTTAAAAAAAATAAAAATATATATTTACAAGTAAGTATATTCATGATATAATAAAAATATAGTGATTAAGTGGTTAGCAGAGAATAACCAATCATATAAAATTTAAATAATAAGGAGAGATTGTTATATGGGATTAAAAATTACTCGTAAAACGACTTCAAAAGTTGTAGCTGAAGGCCTAGTAAATGGTGAAACTATTGTAACATCTGATGATGCAGATAATGTTTTAGAGTTAACATTAGGGGAATTATTTGCATTAGGTAATTTTGAAGCAGATACTAATGTTAAAATTACTATCCAACAAGTAACAGAAGGAGATGAGTAAGATGTTAAATTTCAATATCCGTTATGTTGATGATTTAGTTCCACGTTTACAACGTTTCAAGGGTAATTGCTATGATGTTACGGCTGAAGGAATTTCAGTTAATGGTGTACCTTGTTATGATACAGTAACAGAATATAAAGCAGGTGACGTATTATTTATTAAATTTGGATTTGCTATTGATATGACTGATACTGTTACAGGTATTAAATATGTCGGTGATGTAAAACCACGTTCGTCAACATTTAAGAATTATGGTTTAATTTTAACAAATTCAGTTGGTATGATTGATAATGAATATAATGGAGACGATGATATTTGGTGTGGAATGTTCTATGCTGTTAAAGATGGTTCAATTACAATCCACGATAGAATTGCTCAAATTGAATTCCGTAAAGAAGCTGAACATGTATTATTTACTAGTGTTGATACATTAAATAATAATTCACGTGGTGGTTATGGCTCAACAGGGAAATAAATAAATTTCCCTTTATTTTCTAATAAATTATTTACATTTGTCCAATTATAGGAGGAAGTATCATGTTAAAAACATTAAAACACTGAAATAATATTAAAATTTTTAAT
Organism: uncultured Ruminococcus sp.; assembly: GCA_964576125.1. Classification (GTDB taxonomy): domain Bacteria; phylum Bacillota; class Clostridia; order Oscillospirales; family Acutalibacteraceae; genus Ruminococcoides. The sequence goes on from CAZNUF010000191.1 coordinate 1,890, forward strand.
AAAAAATATTTACATTGCCTTGGATATAATGTATAATAATATTAGAGGTGATATGAGTGAGGTCGGCAACGAAAGGTTCAAAAGATTAAGGAAATTTTAACAGAAAATGAGGTGAAGATAAAATGAAAGTTCAACGAGTTGAAAAGCACAATATAAGGCCAACTCATCCATATTATTCAATGTTAGATGAATTTTGTTTTAAATCTAAAAACCTATATAACTTCGCAAATTATCAGATTAGGCAAAAGTTTTGTGAAACTGGTGAGTTTATTAATTATAACACAATGGATAAACTTTTAAAGCAAAAGGATATAGAGTTTGATTATAGAAATATGCCAATTGCAGAATCTGCTCAACAGTGTCTAAGATTACTCGAAAAGAATTGGAAGTCTTTCTTTGCCTCTGCTAAGGACTACAAAAAGAATCCATCTAAGTATACGGGAAGACCTAAATTACCTAAGTATTTAGACAAGAATGGTAGGAACATTCTTATCTTAACAAATAGGGGTTGCAAAGTCAGAGACAGTATGATTGTATTTCCAAAAGTTTTTAATGGATTTACTTTGAAAACAAAAGTTAATTCACTGCAACAAGTTAGGATATTGCCTAGAAATAAACATATTATTGTTGAAGTTGTTTACAATTATGAATCAAAAGATTCGCTCGAAGATAATAGGAGATATTTAGGAGTTGATATTGGTTTAGATAACTTAGCAACCATTGTGAACAATGTTGGATATAGTCCAATAATTATTAATGGTAAAGGTCTAAAGTCAATAAATAAATACTATAACAAACAAATCTCACATTATCGTGAAGTTGCAAAACGTATGAATAAATTAGATTATACAGAACGCATGAATAAATTGACTATAAAGCGAAATAACAAAATTGATGACTTCATGCACAAAGCTAGTAAATTCATTGTTGATTACGCACTAGGAATTAATTGTAATACAATTATTATTGGGAACAATAAAGACTGGAAACGTGGCTCTAAAATGAGCAAAAATGTTAATCAATCATTTGTTGGTATTCCACATCAACGTTTTATAGAAATGATTAAATATAAATGTGAAAATGTTGGTTTAAATTTAATCATTACAGAAGAAAGTTACACGAGTAGTACGTCATTCTTAGACGGCGAATTACCATGTAAAGATAATTATGATAAAACAAGACGTAAATATCGTGGATTATTTATTTCCAACGAAGGGATTAAGATTAATGCCGATGTTAATGGTGCTTATCAAATTATTAAAAAAGTATCACCGAATTTATTTGACGGTGTAGAGGGTGTAGGGTTACATCCATTCAAAGTAAATATTAAATGATATTGATTGAAAATTTTTATTAAAATATTTAATATTTATTAGCTATTTTAATAAAATAATTAAGCTGA
>CAZNUF010000192.1:0-3270 GCA_964576125.1 uncultured Ruminococcus sp.
AATAAAAGAGATGATTTTTCAGGTGGGTACGCCTGTAATTGACGAGGACGGTATGATGAAAAAGGGCGTAATTGTACGTCACCTTATTCTCCCCTCTCACACCAAAAACAGCCTTGGCGTGCTTGACATTATAAAACGGAGCTACGACAAGCAAGTGCTTGTAAGCCTTATGTGTCAGTATGTGCCTGTGAACAAAGCTCACGATTTCCCGAAAATCAACCGAACAGTCACTCGCCGTGAATATGACAAGGTAAAATCGGAGCTTTATGCTCTCGGACTTGACGGGTTTACACAGGATTTATCCTCGGCAAGCACGGACTTTATCCCCGACTGGGACTTCTGATAATTAAGGAGGATATTTTATGAAAAAATTTATTTTAGGAATACTGCTTTGCCTTGCAATTGCAGTTCCTTCTTGGCTTCTTGTTATGTTTGTTCCTGCGCTTGAGGTTATCGGCGCACCGGTAATTGCAATTATCACAGGAATGATTCTGTCACTTATCATTAAGAAAAAGGACGCATTTACAGACGGTATTGCCTTTACTTCAAAGAAGATTCTGCAATATGCAGTAATTCTGCTCGGCTTCGGTCTTAACCTTGCGACAATCGGCAAGGTAGGACTTACCTCGCTCCCGATTATTCTTTCGACAATTGCAACCTCACTTATCGTTGCTTTTGTTATGTACAAGCTTTTAAAGGTTCCGTCAAAGACAGCAACGCTTATCGGCGTCGGCTCAAGCATCTGCGGCGGCTCGGCAATTGCCGCAACAGCTCCCGTAATAGATGCCGATGACGAGGAAATTGCGCAATCCATCTCGGTAATTTTCCTTTTCAACGTGATTGCGGCTCTGATTTTCCCCACACTCGGCGGTTTTCTCGGAATGACCGACAACGGCTTTTCACTTTTTGCAGGAACGGCAGTAAACGACACCTCGTCGGTAACTGCCGCCGCTTCAACGTGGGACTCAATGCACGGCACAGGCTCAATGGTGCTTGACTCCGCAACAATCGTAAAGCTGACAAGAACGCTTGCGATTATCCCGATTACGCTTGTGTTAGCATTTGTCAGGATGAGAAAAGAGAAAAGCGGAAACACAGGCTCAAAAACAAAGGTTAGCCTTAAAAAGATTTTCCCGATGTTCATTCTTTACTTTGTTCTCGCATCGGTAATCACGACAATTGCCACCTCGATATTAACAGGACAGGCACTTGACATCGCAAACAATATTTTCGGTTTCTTAAAACAGTTAAGTAAATTCTTCATTGTAATGGCTATGGCGGCAATCGGACTCAACACCAACATTGTAAAGCTTGTAAAGACAGGCGGAAAGCCGATTCTGCTCGGTTTCACCTGCTGGGTTGCAATTACGGGCGTAAGTATTTTGATGCAGAATGTCCTTGGAATCTGGTAAGTCGAGTGCCCCGACACGCAAATCGAGTGGAAAAATCGGATTGTTTGGATAAAGCGGTTGCCCGGATTTTAAATTGATATATCGGTTACGTTTTGGGACGTCACGGATGCCGTCCCCTACGGTGATAAAAGAAATGTTCCCGATATATCAAACTAAATTCAATAAATAAACCTTTCCATTAATCCGGTAACATTATAAATTCGGAGCGTAGCGACCATTAATTCCGCATTCCGAATTCCGAATTAAAAATAATTTATTAAAAAAGGCGGTTGCGTTTGCAATCGCCTTTTTGCTATCCTGTTATTCCTTTGAAATTGAGCTGAATTTGTACAATACGAGATTTAAAAGTAAAAATACTGCTATTGCTATAAGCGAATAAGTCATCATAAATCCAAAGCCTGCTTCGTTGTCAAACAAATTCATTTTCAGGGTGAAAATTTCCTTGACGCTCTCTGCAAACATTCCCTTGTCTGCGCCGCCTAACATACCGTCGATATTCTCAATTGCAGGGTTCATAAGCACGTTTCTCATCATTCCTGCAATCTGCGAGCCGGGAACGAGGTTTACAGCCGTCTGAACACCCTCGCCGAACTGTGAAACGGGGATATATGCGCCGATTACAAAGCCGATTGCCGCTGAAATCATCACGTTGAATGAGCTTAAGGTAGAACTTTTCTTGAAAAACGATGCAAAAACCATAAGCAAAAGCGTTGATGAAACAGAGCCGAGCACCGTCAGTCCGTAAATGCAGAGAATGTCGGTAAAAGAGTACACAAATGTTCCGCCGACTGCGATAAAGACAAGACCTGCTGTAAGCAGAATTGAGCTTATAATAATTGTATTTACTACTGCACCGCTGAAATACGACAGCACAACCGTACTTCCTTTTACGGGCGATGCGCCGTAATCGTAGTTGATTTTGTTCTGCTTGTCGGAAACCATTACCGAAAGCGAGTTGAGCGCAACGGTAACAACCGATGTTCCGATTACGCCTGCGATAAGCCACGAATTAATAAGAGCCTCAATTGCTCCGTCGGTAACAAGGCTTTCAAGCTCGCCGAGGTTTTCTCTTATTGTATCAAGGTAGTTGCCTTTCAGAAACAGCAGATACAGTCCGAGCACGATAATCTGCGTAAGCATTGAAAGAATAATCGCCATTCTGTCATTAAGATAAACCTTGATGTTTCGCAAGGTCATTCCCTTGTATGCGCATAATGTTTTTACCATATTATTCACCCAACCTTTTTCCCGTAATTGTGAGAAATACGTCGTCCATATCTCCCTTGATAACCTCATAGTCGCTGATTTGCGGATAGCTTGTTACAAGCCTTGTAGCCTGACTGCTGTCTGCAATTTTTATTTTATATGCGTCGCCGATATATTCAAAATCAAGCTTTTCAGCTTTCAGCAGATTTTCTGTGCTGTCGGATTTCGGAGTGTACCACACAAGCCTGTTATGAGCGTACTGCTTTTTGAGGTTGTGCGGAGTATCATTTGCAGAGATTTTGCCCGAGTCGATAATCACAACATTGTCGCAGTCAGCGGTTTCCTCCATATAGTGAGTGGTGAGGAACACCGTAAGTCCCGTTTCTCTGCGGAGCTTGTGGATAATGCTCCACACCTGAATCCTCGTCTGCGGGTCAAGTCCCGTTGTCGGCTCGTCAAGAAAGAGAATTTTCGGTCTGTTTATCAGTGCTCTTGCAATATCAACTCTCCTGCGCTGACCTCCGCTTAGTTTTGCATAACGTCTGTTAAGAATTTCGTTGAGATTAAAAATCTCTGTCAGCTCGTCAATTCTGCTCCTCGTTTCTGCCTTTGTGTAGCCGTAATATGCGGCACGTGAAACAAGGTTTTCCTT
>CAZNUF010000193.1:0-3249 GCA_964576125.1 uncultured Ruminococcus sp.
ATGTTGATTATGTCGCCTGCCTTTGAAGCGATTACGCCGATTTCGTCGGGGTCAATCTCACGCCTGCCTGCAAACGACGAAAGCAGTCCCTTCTTTTCGGGAGAGATTTCGTCAAGCACCTTTAGCGCCTGTTCCGTAAGCGTTACATTTCGTTCGAAAACCTGCATCTGCGAGGTCAAATCGACCTTTGAAAAGCCCTTTGCAGCCTTGTCACGCTTTTTAATCTGAATAAGCGAGCTGTCCTGCAAATGCTCAAGAAGCCGTTTTCTGTCCTCACGCAAGGCGATTATACGAACGGTTTTCATTTTTAATTTTGCCAATTTTCTATCACCACACTTTGTGATTGACTAAAATCAGTCAATAAGGTAATTTACTGCATTTTTGATTACATCTGAACGGTTTTTTTCTGCGGTTTCGGAAATTTTTTTACATTTGATTTCCGATAATGCATTGGCTTCATCAAGCACCTTTTTGCCGTCTGCCTTTGCCTTATCAAACATAGCCTGTGCCTTGGTTTCAGCCTCGGCTTTAGCGTTCTGAATCAGCTTTTCGCAGTCCCTTTTAGCCTGTACTACTGCCTGTTCAGCCTTTGCTTTTGCGTCGGCTTCACGTTCTTTGCAGTCGTTTTCAGCGTTTAAAAAGGCGTCCAACAAATACATAGCCCAAATTAAACTCCTTGCTGTGTCAAAAATAAGTTTTATATTTTATTTATAATAAATATATAAAAATATTTATAAACTACAATATAACATATTTTTCGTAAAAAATCAATCATTATTTGGAATATAATGTGTGTATTTTAGGCAAATTATATGTTTTGTCGGTTTTTAGCTAACAATTTAAAATATTGAAGTGAAAAGTCACTGTTTATTTCTGTTTTCGGCAAAAATAGTATAAGCAAAACTATTGAAATGAACAAAACATTTTGTTATTCTAATATTACCAATAAATATTAATTTAAAAGGCAGACGATAATAATGGCAGAATTCAAGACAAATGTAATGAGAATACTTGACAGGGAAGGCGTTGAATACATTGCTCACGAGTATCCGCACGGAAAAGAAGCAGTTGACGGAGTGAGCGTTGCAAAGCTCCTTGGGCAAAATCCCGAATATGTTTTCAAAACGCTTGTCACGAAGGGAAGTAAGGACTACTATGTTTTCGCAATTCCCGTAGCAGATGAGCTTGACTTGAAAAAGTGCGCCAAAAGCGTAGGTGAAAAGTCGGTTGAGATGATTCACGTCAAGGACATTACAAAGGTAACTGGTTATGTAAGAGGAGGCTGTTCTCCGCTTGGAATGAAAAAGCAGTACAAAACGACATTTCACATTACGGCGCAGGATATTCCGCAGATTATCGTCAGCGCAGGAAAAATCGGTTATCAGATTGATTTAAAGCCTGTTGACCTTATCCGTCTTACAAACGGACAGTGTGCTGACATTGTGAAAGGTCAGTGATTATTTTACTATCGTAGGGACACGGCGTGCCGTGTCCGCACATAAATTGCGTTGCAATTTATGAAACGGGACGTCAGGGATGCCGTCCCCTACGGAAATATTTACTAGCTACTACCATAAAATCAAAAAGCGAACGGTTTTTACGCCGTTCGCTTTTACTTTATACAAATTTTACCGCAGTGCCGTATGCAAGCACCTCGGCAGCCTGCTGGAGCACTGAAGCGGAAGTATATCTCACTGCGACAATTGCATCAGCTCCCATTGCGTCAGCCTGGTCAATCATACGCTGTGTTGCAATAGCTCTTGACTTTGACATCATCTCGGTGTAAGACTTAAGCTCGCCGCCTACCATTGTTTTAAAGCCCTGTCCCATATCGCTGAACATATGCTTTGACTGGATAGTGTTGCCCGTAACAAGTCCGAGCGTTGCGCAGTTTCTTCCCGAAACAGTTTCTGTAGTAACTAAAATCATTTGTGCAACTCCTCATAAAATTTATGTAACCATTTTACAGTATATTGCATTATTCGTCAATAGCTTCAAGCTCGCTTTCTTCAACCTTGCGAAGCTCCTTTTTATTGAATGCGTCGTAAATTACGGGGATTATGTAGAGCGTCATAAACGTAGCGTAAACAAGACCGCCTATGCAGACGATTGCAAGCGGCTGCATCATCTCTGCACCTGTTCCGATTCCGAGAGCCATTACGGATAGTCCGAGAATTGTGGTGAGAGCAGTTATAAGGATTGGCCTCATTCTCGTTTTGCCTGCCTCAACAATTGCCTCAACACGCTCTTTTCCGTCACGGCGCAGTCTGTTGATGTAGTCAACAAGCACGATGCCGTTGTTTACGATGATACCGCAAAGCATTATGAAACCGATAAGCGAAACAACGCTTACGTCAAAGCCTGTGATAAGCAGACCGAGGAAACCGCCCGTAAATGCAAGCGGGATTGTAAACATAATGATAAATGGTGATTTAAGGCTCTGGAACTGTGCAACCATAATCAGGTAGATTAGCACTACGCCGAGCAACAGCATAAGCACAAGCTGTGACATTGCGTCCATTGTCGCCTTGTTACTGCCTGCAAATTCCATTGAACAGCCCTCGGGGAATTTATAATCGTCAAACAGCTTTTCGGCTTTGTTTGATACATCTGTAAGGGTGTAGCCGTTTTTCAGCGTACCCGTAACCGAAAGATAGCGTTTCTGATCCTGACGTTTGATTACGTCTATTGTTTCCGACTTTGAAATATCGGCAATTGAGGAAAGTGAGGTTGTCTTTTCGTTTTCCTCGCTGTCTTTGTAGGTTATGTCAATGCTGCCGATTTTATTTGGGGAAATATTTTTACTTTCGTCCTTGACGATGACAACATCAATGTCACTGCCGTTGCCGTTTGTAAGAGCTGTTGAGGTTTTTTCGCTTGCAACAGCAGACGCAACCTGCTGGTACACCTGCGCAACGGTAAGTCCCTTTTCAGCGGCTTTTGCTTTGTTTACGCTGACCTTGATTTCGGGAGAGGTTGCGCCTACTCCGCTGTCGGTTTCGTCAATTCCATCTACGGTTTCAAGCTGTTTAGCCATATCCTCGGCTGTTTTCTTGAGCGTTTCAATATCTTCGCCGTAGAGTGTGATTTCTATTCCGCCGTCACCGAGAACAGATGACATTGAGCTTGTCGAAGAACCGCCGCTAACATTGATTTCACCTTTGACCTTTTCAAGGTCAGCACTCAATCTGTCACAGATTTCTTCGCTCTTTTTTGTGTATTCGTCCTTTAGTACGCCGTAAGCGGTCA
>CAZNUF010000194.1:0-3243 GCA_964576125.1 uncultured Ruminococcus sp.
ATGTATTCGTCACCGTCGGCATTTTCGTCTACTTCAATATCAGAAAATCCCTCGGCAATATTTTTCTTCGGAGTTTCCTCTGTATCGTCAAAAATTCCGTTCTTTCTGTTCTCAATCTTTTTGTCAATTTCTTTGCTCTTTTTATCGTTTCCGACTATAATTGTGTACATTGGTTTATATACCGCAGAATTGATTATAAACGACATTATGGACGGAACAAAGAACAGTGATAATACTATCGTTGCAATAATTACCGCAATCGGCACGTAACAGCACATAAGAATCGTTGCACAAAGTAAGAAAAGTACAAACAAGCCGAGGGTGGCAATCAGATTGTGCTTGAACTCGCCAAATGTCATTAATGCGCTGTTTTTGTAGATATTTTTCATTGAAATATCAAATGTTACCGTCATAGGCGGAATATAATAGAAAGAAAACAGGAAAAATATGCTAACTATTATGCTGATTACAAGGAAGATGTAAAATACTCCGTTTACCTTGCCGAATGACGTATACATTGTTATTGAATAGTAGCTGAAAAACATTGCAACATAGAAAACTGCACCGTGAATAAGAAACCGCAGGAAGTTTTCCTTTACGCCTGAAATGAAGTTATGTACAACGTCTACGTTTTCCTCTCCCCTTACCATATGCGAGGTGACCTGAACAACGCCTGCAAAAAAAGGGAAAAGCGGAATCGCCGTTAAGAAAAGTATAAAATTTGAGTTTAATCCAGTAATAGTGTTTATGAACCAAAATATGCCGAATAATACGGCTGACGGTACTGCAAAAAGCAAATTTGTCAGCAACAGCTTCGGGAAATTATGAAATAAGCTTGAAATAACAGATGCCAAAGCAACTGAGCTTTTTTCAGTTGTCATTTTAAACCTCCGACTTTTGCATAAGCAAAATCTAAAAATTAAACGCTCCTGCAAACAACGTCCAGAGTGCTGTATCTATAAGAGATGCACAGAACGTCATTATGAGAGAAGCAATAAGATGAGAGCAAAGCGTGGTTGCTCCGGAACGCATTGACTGCTTGGGTGGATATTTTGCGAATGTGTAGGCGAACATATCCTTTGAAAACATAAAGGAATTTGTCGAAAACATTACAAGCGCAATGCAGAACAAAAATGTACCGGGCAAAAGCACAAGCAGATAAAATCCGACTCCTCCGAGCCTTTGTATGGTAAAAAGATAGCCTGCCGTCAGACCTGTTCCAAAGCCCTTAAAAAGGACAACGAAAGGCATTACGAACACTCCCCATGGGGTAAGTCCGAGCAAAAATATTGAAAATAAAAATATAAAATCTGACGCAAAGCAAGCACAGAAAGTACCTGCTGCATTCTGTGCAAGTCTTGCGTCAAGGTTTGTTGTAAATAAAAAATCGAGAGAATTAAGCAGGTTTTCGCCTGAATTTTGTGCGGATATTGAGCCTGTGACAAGTCCGAAAAGAAGAACTGCGGTGAACATCACACGCAAGCCGTAACGTCTGAAAAAATACTGCAAATCGGAAAAAGTTATTCTGCGTATTCCTCTTCTGCCTAATTCTGTCTTCTTAAACGAAAATACCAAGCTTTTCATAAATACATTCCTTTCGTTCTATCGGAATTTTACGAGCAAGAGGCTCGGGTTGTCCTGATAAAACATTATGCGAAATGTATTTATAATATGAATATTACTTGCCAAGCTCCTCGGCACGCTTTGTGCAGGCGACCATTGCGTCCTGAACTGCCTCGTAAAAGCCGTGCTCTCTGAGCTTATCAAGTGCGGCTATTGTTGTGCCGCCCTTTGAGCTTACCTTCTGAATAAGAACATCGGCACTGTCTCCGCTTTCACGCAGCATTGCTGCCGAGCCTTCAAGCGTTGCACATACAAGATTCATAGCCTTATCGTAGTCTATCCCCTGCTTTTGCGCATAATCAGCCATTGCCTTTGCAAATAGGTAGATGTATGCCGGACTGCTGCCGTTTACGGCGATAATCTCGTTCATATGCTCTTCTGTGATGTATTCACACACGCCGCTACCTGCAAACATATTATACACAACCTGCTTGTCCTCGTCGCTGATGTTATCTGACGGGCAAAGTGCAGACGCACCCTTTTTAAGCAACAGCGGAGTGTTGGGCATTACACGCACAACAGGGCATTTACAGCCAAGTGCAGACTGAACGTAGCCGATTGAAATTCCTGCGGCAATTGAAACAAAGGTTTTGCTTTCATTTACGGCGGGCTTGATGGATTCAAGCACCTCCGGGTAATTCTGAGGCTTTACTGCAAGGACGGTGATGTCGCTGTTTTCTACGACCTCACAGCCGGACTTGCAGATTGAAACGCCCATTTCAGACATAAGAGTGCACTTATTATTATCGGTGTCAAAAACATTGATAAAATCAGCTTTACCGTCGTTTTGTGCCATAATGCCTTTGATTATGGCGGTTGCCATATTGCCTGCACCGATAAATCCTATTTTTTTCATCATATTACCTTCTTCATTTTCATTTTAAACAACACTTAATTATTACCAAGTAATCAGCCTATACCAAAGGAAGGTCTTACACCGCAATTGAAATCAAAGCCCTTTTTATTGTACTGACCGTCACGCTGATAGTCAGCGTAGAAGAATACTTCTGCCTCGTCAATTCGTCTGTATAAAAGTCCCCAGTAGCAGGAGCCTGCCGCATGGTGATACTGCAAAAAGTTGTCTAAAAAGTTTTGTTTATTTACATTGTTCAAATCTCTTGAGCCGCCTGAAACGGAAGCATATGACTTATAGATATAGCCTGTTGTACCGTTTGACAGCTTGATTTTGTACCAGTTAGAATTATAAACCTTTCCGTCAACAAATGTAAACTTTGTGTTCTGTGACATACAGGTCAGAACCGAATAGTTTGTTCCTGAACCACTGCGAAGGTTCACTTCTGAAGCATTTACATATCCGCTTGCACCTGCCTTGATTGTTGAACTGCCCGAACCTGTGTTGAGCAGAACAGACTGCAAATCGGAATCGTTGTAGATTGCGCTTGCACCTACGTTATAGGTAAAGCAGACAAGTGAATCGAATTGCTGTTGATTGAATTTAATTCCGTTATCAATGAGGAATGAGTTTGTTTTTGTTGTATAGCCGCCCTTGTTGATGGTCTGGCAAAGGTACGCATATGCTTCGTTCTTGGTGAGGTTATTATAAAACTGCTCATTTGTAAGCACTACCTTGCCGTAGCCGAGAGTCGGGTCGGAGGTTAT
>CAZNUF010000195.1:0-3211 GCA_964576125.1 uncultured Ruminococcus sp.
ACGCCCTTGATAAACATTGCGGAAAGCGGATAAGCAATGCAAACGGCAATGAACATAATTACCGAGTTAAGCGTTGTTCCGCAGCAAACGGAAATAAGTCCGTACGCTGAAATGCTCGCAAGCGTACCCATAAGGAGCTTTACGTATATGTCAAGAGCCTCATTTACTATCGGCTGGCCAAAGCACATTGAGATGATAAATATAATTCCTAAAAAGAACATTGCAGGAATAAGCGTAAAGAGATAAGCCGAGGCTGACTTTGAAACAAACAGCATTATTCTGCTTATCGGAAGTGAGCCGTAAAGGTCAGCCCTGCGCTTGTTGTGCAGATAAGAATAAACCTTTACTGTGTAGATTATTGCAAAAATTATCGTCAGAAAATAAATCATCTGCGAAGCAATTATCTGGAAAACCTTTACCGCTACTGCAACCGCATTGGTTGTTGAATCGGGAGCTTCTGCAAGCGAATAAAGTGACTGCGAATATGAATATGTATCGTACATAACACTGTTCTGTGCATAAAAGCCGACTACAAGGCAAAGCGTTAAAATAATCGTTGTGAAAACTGCGGCTAAGATAGCATAAACCGCCATTGTTCCCGAGCAGGACTTTAAATCCCATTTAAACACGGAGTACGCCTGCTTTAGCTTTTCTTTAAAGGATACTGTTGACGTCATAGCCTGCTTCCCCCATTTCACTTATAAATATTTCTTCCAGAGTGAGCGGCATAGCCGAAACATACGCAGGATTAAGCGCATTGAGCTGCGGCATAAAATCTTCTTCCGTTCCTCTGATTGTTACGTTAAATACGTTGCCGTTCTGCCATACGTTCACAACGTCAATTCCTTCAAAAATGTTTGGCATCATCGGAATTTCCGAGAACGCAACCTGAACCTTTCTGAAACATAGTCTTAATGAATCAAGGTCACGCTCCATAAGCATTTTTCCCCTGTGCATAAGGCAGATTCTGTCGCACAAATCCTCAAGCTCACGCAGATTGTGCGAAGCTATGATAACCGTCATATTGTGCTCCGACACCTGTTCAATAATTATTTTCTTGAGCAGATGGCGCACAACAGGGTCAAGTCCGTCGAATATCTCATCAAGGAAAAGGTATTTCGGACAGGTTGAAAGTGCAAGAATAAGAGCAGCCTGACGTTGCATACCCTTTGACATATTAATTATTTTAGCGTCACGCTTAATCGGGAAAACCGAGCAGAAGCGATTAAACTGTTCCTCGCTCCAGTTCGGATAGAGATTTCTGTAAAGAAAAGCGGTGCTGTTTATGGTGCTGTTGTTGTAGAAAAACGGGAAGTCGGGAATGAAGTGGCACTCTCCCTTTGCCGCAGGATTGTCAAAAAGCTTTTTTCCTCCTACAAGCACTTCTCCTCCGTCGGGCTGATAAACGCCCGATAAAAGTCTTAACAGTGTTGACTTGCCGCTGCCGTTGCTTCCGACAAGACCGACAACAGAGCCGTCGCTTATCGTAAGGTTCATATTATCAACAGCAGTGACCTTGTCAAACCTCTTTGTAAGGTTTTTTAACTCAATCAAAATCTTTACCTCCCTTAAAGGTATTTTCGAGTATTTCGGTCATTTCCTCCTTGCTCACGCCAAACAGACAGGCGTTTTTAGCCGCCTCCCTGAAGTTATCAAGCGCAAGCATCTTACGGGCGCAATTCTCCGTAAGCTTGTCGGTGAGGAAGCTTCCACGTCCGACTGTGGAAAAAATGTACCCCTGACTTTCAAGCTCTCTGTACGCCTTTGCAACAGTATTTGGGTTTATTCCGAGCTGTGAGGCAAGAATTCTTACAGGCGGCAGCTTGTCGCCCGACTTGAATACTCCTGCCGAAGCTAACTTGATTATGTTCGTGCAGAGCTGCTCATAAATCGGCACTCTTGACGCAAAATCAATCTGAAACATAATTACCCCCCTAAATGTATTGTATTAATAGTTTTAGTACACTTTAATAATAATACATAATTGCAACAGTGTCAACTGTTTTTTAGCGTGTTTTCTCATTATTATACGCAGATTAGATAAAGCTTTATCGTTCAAAATATTTTGACAAACCACTTGAAAAAATCGACAAATAGTGTTATCATTAAAAAAGATAACGCATTGACGGAGAAAGTAACATTTAATGCGTACCGCTAAAGAGAATATGCGCCTTGGCTGAAAGCGCATTGCGGTGCCTGTAATGTGAAGTTCCCTCCCGAGCGGTGAGGCTGAAAATTGTATTAGGCTTCAACGGCTGACACCGTTATATGTCAAGGAAGTGTTTGCTTCTAATTGATGCAAAAATCAGGGTGGTACCGCGGATTATTTCGTCCCTGCGTAGTTTACGCAGGGGCTTTTTTATTTTTAAATTACGGAGGTATTTTATGGACCAAATCGCTGTTTTAAAAGAAGAAATTACAAAAAAGCTTTCCGAAACTGCCGACCTTGTTGACCTTGATAAAATCAGGGTTGCTTATCTCGGCAAAAAGGGCAGTATTACTGCCTTACTAAAGGGAATGAAGGATCTTTCTCCCGATGAAAGAAAGTCCTTCGGCGCAGAGGTAAACAAGCTTAAAACCTTTGCGGCTGAAAAAATTGAAGAAAAAATCACTGAACTCAAAGAAAAGGAAGTTGAGCGTGAAATTGCGTCTATGCCGCAGTTTGACATAACAACTCCCGTTGACCTTACAAGAGGTTCTTATCACCCGATTACTCTTGTTCAGCGCCAGTGCGAGGCAATCTTTAAGTCAATGGGCTTTACCGTTGAGGACTACCCCGAGGTTGTAACAGACTACGAGTGCTTTGAGTCGCTCAACATTCCGAAGCACCACCCTGCACGTGATATGCAGGACACCTATTATCTTGACAACGGTCAGCTATTAAAGTCACAGACCTCTGCCGCACAGAACGCTATCCTTAAAAAGTACGGCAAAAACCTTGTTGAAAACGGCGTACCGATTAAGGCTATCTTCCCCGGAAGATGTTTCAGAAACGAAGCTACAGACGCCTGCCACGAAAACACCTTCTTCCAGATGGAGGGCGTTATGGTCGACAAGGACATTTCAATTTCAAACCTCATTTTCTTTATGAAAACTATGCTTTCCGAGGTATTCAGAAAAGACATCAAGGTTCGTCTGCGCCCAGGATTCTTCCCGTTTGTGGAGCCCGGCTTTGAGCTTGACATAAGCTGTCTTATCTGCGGCGGCGACG
>CAZNUF010000196.1:0-3208 GCA_964576125.1 uncultured Ruminococcus sp.
TGTCGGGTTTTGCCTCGAAGTATTCCCTCGACATCCCGTCTATGGCGTCTGCAAGTTCCATGGCCGTATTGACAAGAGTGTCGACAGGTGTAAAGTCTCTTTTCTTCAGAGCTTTCTCCATGAGCTTGTATGACCTGTCGTCAGACTTCAGATACTCCGCCAAGGCTCTTCCTGAGTCGTTCAAGGCTTCCCATGTATCCGACCACTTGTAGTTCTTTGTGGCAAGCTCGTGGTACTTGTCATAGAGGGAGTTTACTTTCTCGCCGCTTTCCTTTTCTGCAGAAAGAAGCCTCTCTTCAGTGGCCATCTGTGCCCTGGTTGAGAGTCTCCTTGCAGCATAGCTGTTTGTGAGCCCTTGGCTGAAAGTCAGTGCAGTATTCTCTGCAGCTCCGACATCACCTTGTGACATCATGCTCTTGAAGATGTTCATGAGGTTGTATTCGTACTTTCTGTTGCCAATCGTTATGTAAGGTGCAGAGTAATACTTGACTATGTTTTCATAGATCCAGTCCTGTACGTCTTTCTCGGGAGCCTTTTCATCGATGAGTTTTGAAAGTGCCAGACTGTCTACCACTTTCTCTTCAGGATTCTCTGCATATGCTATGAGACTACTGATTTTACTCTTTTCATCAATGTATGCCTCTCTCAGCATTCGCTTTCTGAACGCCCTTTCCTGCGCATCAATCAGCTTTTCTACTTCTGGGCGAATGTACTCGGATACGGCGTTCATGTATTCGTCGTAGTTGTCATAATCGACAGGGTTGTCCTTTACATATTCGAGTGCCTTGTTCCTTATGGTTTCAGGGAATTGCTCGGCATTGTATTTGTACGGAATCTCAATCTCGATGCCTTTCTGGGACAAGTAAGCCTTCTTGATGTCCTCTTGGTGGCTAAGAAGTGATGAGATATTCCTGGGGTCCAGATACTGATGCTTATAGTAGTTGTCCAAGGAAATGTAGCTTCCTATGGATTTAAGCCAGGTGTTGATGCTCCTCTTGTTCTTGTCTGTCAGAGAATACTCAGGCTTGGGGACAGTAGGAGACCATATGTCGCGGTTCCATACATAACCGCCGTCAATCACCATATTGGCCATAGCGTTGTTTCCCAAAAGGATGACGTCACCGAAGCCGGAGTCCAGTTCGGGCTTGGAGATTGCAAGCGACGGCATGGGCATGCCGCCTAATGCGTCTACATCCTTCAGTTTTGCCTGAGAGAGCTCATGGGATATCACCAGCGTGCCGTTCTTTTCTACAATGGCATCATCATTGCTCTGGTATAGGATATTGTCGTACTCGAAGGTGTCGTCGTTGCGCTTAGCAAGATGCTTGATGTTGCTGTCATCGAATATAACCAGATTGGTTGTTTTGCCTGAGTACCCATTAGACGAATAGATAAGCCCATTGATACCCATAGAGCCAAACCATTCTATAGCCTCATCCTCACCGAGCATATCCTCAGCGTATGTGATAAAGTCCCTGCCCTGCTTTGCAGTCATGGAGATCTCTTCGTTTATCTCGTCGATATCGTATCCGGTGACATCGGATATTTCTTCGGCCAAAGCCTGCCAGTATCTCTCCTGGACCTTCTCGAACTCGTAGAGGTATCCGTCATCGGGAAGCTCAGCTTTGTAGACCTTGTCCCCATACGTATTCGCATAGTCTTCGTCAAGTGAGAAATAGTATCCTTTGCCATACAGAAGGCTTCCGGATTTATTCTCTGTGGCCTGTCCGATATACTCGGCGCTGAATCTTGAGAAATTGTTGAATGAGCCGTGGAAAGCTGTCTGGAATCTGATGTCTGGATTTGCAGGATCATACGTTCCAATGTTGTCTGTGGCAGACTTCACCTGAGTTGATTCAAAAGGGATCCATACAGTGTGCTTCTGTCCACCCTGCTTTCCACCAGTATCCCTGATACCATCGAATCCCTTGTACTTCAGATAGTCCGTTACAAAATCTGGAATGGATGTCCAGGAAAGTGTTTCCCCCGTCTCAATGTCATGTCTGAGTCTCTCTGCAAACTTATCGATGGAAACAGAGTTCT
Organism: uncultured Ruminococcus sp.; assembly: GCA_964576125.1. GTDB lineage: Bacteria > Bacillota > Clostridia > Oscillospirales > Acutalibacteraceae > Ruminococcoides. Next base: position 2,044 of record CAZNUF010000196.1, read on the forward strand.
TGTCCCAGAGGTCTGCATCCATCGATTCATTCTGATACTTCCACTTAGGCTGTCTCTTGAACCAGTTCTCCAGTCTGGTGACAAACTTATCGTCAACCATTGTGCTGGTGTCGAAAGGCTTCCTAATGTTCAGGTAGACACTATAGACGGCCTCATGTCTTGCATAAGGGTCATAGTATGTGATGTCACTGCCATACTTGTCCTTGATTGCATCGGTTACACCTGCAAGTTTTAGGACTTCTCTGAATCTAGCTTCATCTTCTCTAAAGAGTTTACCTGATTCAAGCCAGCTTTCAATCAACGCTCTGATTGCATTGCCTCTGTTGACCTTCAATGTGTAGTCATCAAAGTCGCCAAGTCCATATTTTGCTTCTGGATCGTAAACAATTACTCCATCCTGTTCGGTAACGTGCTTTGACTTCTCGATGATTTCATTCTTGACATCAAGAGGGAGAGAGAACCAGGCACTAGTGATTGGCATATCGTCAGCACCTTCCCTTGGAACAAATCTGTGCCTTGATGTGAAGGATTCATACTTAGGGTCATAGGACATTGAAGTATCCTGTTTGTCCCTTGCGTATCCCTCAGCAACCTCCTTTGAATCCGTGAAGAATGCCATAGGACCAGAGGTTGCTCTGGCAGGATCAAACACGTTTCCAACCCTGTCTGCTCTTCCAGTGCCGTGATAAACCTGGAGAGGCTTTCCCTCGCTGTCCACAACCTTTGAGGCATTCTCTGGGTCATTCTCATAGTCACCGAACCAGTTCTTGAAAGCATCCGAGTAGATTGGATCTGATTCCTGGAACAAAGTTTTTCCAGCCACACTGTTGTAAACATCAATCCAGGTCTTGCTATCTTTTCCTTCCGGCTTTACACTCGAATTGATGAAACTAGAAGATTTAAGTTCATTTGTAAGATTTGAGATCTGGAACTTTGAAGATTCCGACGCATATTTGACAGCTTGGAACAATGAGTCCTCAAGAAGAGAAAGACTTTCGTTTGACATAAAGTCCGACAAACTCATCAATTCATTTCCTATTGGCAGAAGAACACCCGAAGCCTCTTCTGACCTGGACAAAGAAAAAGCATTTCGTATGCTTTCTAACAATAAATTTCCATCAAACTGATTGTTGGAATATAATTCTTTTGATGCTTTGACGAAAAT
>CAZNUF010000197.1:0-3192 GCA_964576125.1 uncultured Ruminococcus sp.
TTTCACCCGAAATTCTGATAACGCCGATTCCGCCCTCGCCCTGTGCGGTGCTGATTGCGGCAATTGTTTTTTCGTTCATATTACACCCACGCACATAATAAAAAATGACGTAGGGACACGGCGTGCCGTGTCCGCATAAAAATTGCATTGCAATTTTTGTGAATGGGACGTCTGGGAAGCCGTCCCCTACGGAAAGGTTTGTTTTTTTCAATAATGATGATATAATCGGTTGAGTTTGATAGTTACTGCGGACACGGCACGCCGTGTCCCTACGAATAGAGCTTTATTTATAACACAATCCTTACTATAAATTAAGGGCGGATTGCTCCGCCCTTTTTAAAACTTTATAGGATTCAGCCCTAAATTGTCGGGCATATAGTTTGCAAAATATTCAGCTTTTTCTGAAAAAAATGCGTGTCAATGTAATCGACTACTTATCAATTCTTCCGTAAAGACCTGTGCCGTCGCCCTCATTGAGGGGCTTTCTGTCGGGATTTGCAGGAGCAGAATTGTAATTGCGGTTAGCGTTGTACGGACGTCTGCCGCCTCTGCCTTTGTTGTAGCCGCCCTTGTGGTAATTGTTCCTTGTCTTGGGGTCGGGTCCGATAACAACGTGGCGGTTAGCGTTCTCGCCCTCGCTCCACGAAATTGCTCCGTTTATCTTCTGAACTGCTGTGTGGATAATTCTTCTCTCATAGGGATTCATAGGCTCAAGATTTGTCTTTCTGCCTGTCTTGACAGCCTTGAAAGCAAGCTTTCTGCCGAGAATTTCAAGAGTCTTTTCTCTCTTTTCTCTGTAGTTGCCTGTGTCGATTGTTACCTTGAAATAGCCGCTGTCTGCGTGGTTTGCAACAAGGCTTGTAAGGTACTGGAGAGAGTCGAGCGTTTCGCCTCTTCTGCCGATTACAAAGCCAACATCCTCGCCCGAAAGGTCAAACTCAACGCCGCCTTCGATTGACTTCTTTTCAATTACAACGCTCTGAAGATTCATCTTGTCGAGGACATTTCTCAGAAATTCCTCTGCCTTATCCTCGGGAGTAGCCTTAAGCGTTACCTTTACCTTTGCAGGAGCGCCGCCGAAAAGACCGAACTTCTTTTTCTCGGCACGCTGGATAAGTTCAAATTCAACCTCGTCTGTTTCATCAAGACCGAGCTGTCTTTTTGCGTCGTTAAGAGCGTCAAGCTCTGTTTCACCAACGCCGATTACTTCTTTTATCACGATTTTTCACCTTTATTTCGTTTGAATATATTTAAAATTATTTCTTCTTTTTCTTCTTTGTGTTTGCACCATCGCCTGATTTAAGCTCGTGCGGAGCGTAAACGTAGGGGATTTTTGCCTCGTTTTCAAACATTAGTGCAGCGTGTCTTGCCTCTGAATTTGCAGTAAGCTGTGCCGGACTGAAAATCTTTCCGAGCACGATTGACTGAACAAGACTTATCAAAGCCGAGATAATCCAGTAATATGCAACTGCCGCAGGTACATTGAATGCGATATAAGCGGAAAACAACGGTAAACCAAAGAGCATAACCTTCATACAGCCCTGCTGCTGACCCATCTGATTCTTGTTTATTCTGGTCATAATAAACTGTGCGCCTATATTTGATGCAAAGCAGAATACAGGGAAAAGAGTATACCACGAGAAAAGACCGAATTCATTTGGAATAGCAAGCAAATCGACACCGAACGGCTTAAAGCCTCCGATAAACATTTCAATTGTAGAAATTTCCTGTGCATTGAAGATTTCCTGAATAGCCTCGGTATTCATAATGTTGGGGAAAACTTTAAGCAGGCTGATTTCCTGATATGTGGGATTTACGCTTGCAGAATATCCGGGGATTGTGTTGATGTAGGAAAGCGCATTGTTAACGTCCGTACCGCTTAAGTGAAGGGTGTTGGTAAGCGGATAGGCAACTGCGTAGAAAATACCGAAAATTACAAGCATAGGAAGAAGTGTCGTAAGACAGCCGCCCATAGGCTTTACGCCCTCTTTTTCGTAGAGCTTGCTTGTTTCCTCCTGAAGCTTCTGCCTGTTGTTGGCGTACTTTTCCTGAAGCTCCTTTTGCTTTTTGGAAAGCCTTGCAGTACCCGCCATAGACTTCTGCTGTTTAACGGAAAACGGAAAAAGTATCAGCTTGACTATAACGGTAAATACGATAATGGAAAGACCGAAATCCTTGAGTATATAGAAAGCTCCCCAGAGTATGTAGCCCAGCAAGCTCCCGAGAAATCCGAAGATTTGCATATTGTTACCTCACTTTTGAGTAAAATGTGCAATCACAGCAAATACAATATGCGTGTTGCTAATTTCTCCTGCCTGTCCTTTTTTCGGGAACAGGGTCATAGCCGCCCTTGGAAAAGGGATTGCAACGCAGAATACGCCAAAGCGTAAGAGCAAAGCCCTTTAGTGCGCCAAAACGCTCAATAGCCTCAATTCCGTACTGCGAACATGTTGGAATGTACTTGCAGTTAGCTCCCAGATGCGGAGAAATGGCGGCTTGATAGAATTTAATCAGAGCAATCAGTATTTTTTTCATTTTTTACCTTAAAAATAAAATCATCTTAAAACGTCTGCTGCTTTCAATTGCTTTTTCATAGCGTCCAAAACAGTCTGCGACTTAACATATGGGGTTTTGCCCCTTGCGACAAAAACAAAGTCGTATCCCTGCTTCAAATCGGGATAGAGTTCGTAGTAAGCTGCTCTGATAACACGCCTTGCTCTGGAGCGTTTAACAGCCTTGCCGACCTTTTTGCCTGTGGTAATTCCGAAACGCAGGTTATTGTTTTTATTTTTCATTACGTAGGTTACAAGCACAGGACTTACAAAGGATTTTCCCCTTTTGTACAGACGGGAAAAATCCCTGTTATCCTTCAAAGTGATATATTCACTCATTTTTACACCACCGGGCAGTCGAGCACTCTAAAAAAGAAAGACCACCGAATAAAGTGGCCTTTTTTCTTAATAAGACAACCTTTTTCTGCCTTTAGCTCTTCTTCTTGCTAAAACTTTCTTACCGTTTGATGTAGCCATTCTCTTTCTGAAACCGTGCTCCTTCTTTCTGTGGAGCTTCTTAGGCTGATATGTTCTCAACATAGGTGAAAACCTCCCTTCAAAATATAACCTTGCAATATAGCATTATACCGTAGTTTTCAAATTTCGTCAAGTGTTTTATTTCGGAAAGAGAAAATTTTAT
>CAZNUF010000198.1:0-3172 GCA_964576125.1 uncultured Ruminococcus sp.
TGAGCAACCATTCCGGCAGGCGTTGCGTGGCTTACAACCTGTCTTGCAACAAGTCCTGTTTCCATATCAAGCGATTGTGCATATTCGCAGATTGTTTCAAGTGCATTTCCGTCGGGGTCAACACCGATACAGCCGTTGAGAGTTTTAACACCTGTACTCATAGCAGTTGCCGATGCGGCGCTGTCAGTAAACTCCTTATAGCCTTTTGTTACCGACTCAGAATATGTAGTAACCTCTGTTCTGTACTTCATTCCGCTCATTACAAGCTTGTCGCCCTTTACGACCTCTGAACCTCTGATGATTTCCTTGCCCATTCCGTCGCCGATCATAAGAATTACGTTCTTTGCCGGAACGTCCTCTTCAAGATTATATTCGGCGTAATCAACCCATTCGAGTTTTTCTTTGTTTTCCTCGGTGCTGACAGATTCAGCGGAGGTTTCTGACTGAGAAGCTGATGTTGTGTCTGTTGTCTGACTGCTGTTTGATGATGAGCAGGCTGCAAACGAGCAGACCATTGTCAAAGCAAGCAATACAGAAAGTAGTTTTTTCATAAAAATACCTCTTTTTAAATAAATTATTAACTACAGATTTCCAAATATTATATATATTTTATCATATCGGATTATAATTTATCAAGGACTATTTACAATATTTTTCGGTAATATTATTTATTTTGTAATAAAAAACACTTTACTTTGCTAACGTGATAATGTTATAATAGTGTTATTCTTTTTATTGGAGGAGATTTTAATGAAAAAACTTACTGCATTCATTCTTTCAGCACTTATGGCTGTTACAGCTCTTACAGGCTGCGGCGGACAGTCATCAAGCTCTGAAGCATCAAAGGACAATTCAAGCTCACAGGGCTCAACAGGCGACTGGAGCTACATTGCAGACAAGGGCGACCTTGTTATCGGTATTACATATTTTGAGCCGATGAACTACAAGGACGAAAACGGCGAGCTGACAGGCTTTGAAACAGAGTTTGCACAGAGCGTTTGCGAAAAGCTCGGCGTAAAGGCTAACTTCCAGAAAATTGACTGGGATTCAAAGGAAGTTGAGCTTAACGCAAAGACTATTGACTGCATCTGGAACGGTCTTACAATCACAGACGAAAGACAGGAAAATATGGGCATTTCCACTCCCTATATGGAGAACAAGCAGGTTATGGTAACAAAGGCTGAAAATGCCGACAAGTTCACAACGGCAGAGGCTGTTAAGGGCGCAACGGTTGTTGCAGAGAAGAAGTCGGCAGGTGAGGACGTTGCAAAGGGCGACGAGTTCTTTAAGGAAGCCAACTACGTTTCTGTTGACTCACAGGCAAAGGCACTTCTTGAGGTTAAGTCAGGCACTGCTGACATTGCAATCATCGACTACGTAATGTCAATCGGCACAATCGCTGACGGCACAGACTACGCTGACCTCAAGGTTGTTGAGGGTAAGGACTTTGCAAAGGAGCAGTACGGTATTGCTGTTCGCAAGGGCGACACTGAAACCTTACAGAAAATCAACGACGCTGTTCAGGCTGTTGCAGACGACGGCAAGCTTGAGGAAATTGCAAAGAAGTACAATCTTCAGGACCTTCTTCTTGTAAAAGCAAAGTAAGCAACGAAACGGATTTGGGATAATGAACGAATTTATCAATGTCACTCAACAGCTCTTCAAGGGCTTTGGTGAGAACTGCTTTATATTTGCAATTACACTTCTGCTTGCCCTTCCGCTGGGACTTATAGTTTCTATGGGCTCAATGTCAAAGTTCAAGCCGCTTAAATGGCTTACAAAGGCGTTCGTGTGGGTTATCAGAGGAACTCCGCTTATGCTCCAGCTTTTTGTGGTGTTCTACATTCCACCGCTTGTGTCAAACGGCGGATTTAACTTTCCGAGAATGCAGGCGGCGCTGATTGCATTTGTAATCAACTATGCGGCATATTTTTCGGAGATTTACCGTGGCGGAATCGAGTCGATTCCAAAGGGACAGTACGAGGCAGGACAGGTGCTTGGAATGAAGAAAACGCAGATTTTCTTCAAGGTCGTGCTTATGCAGGTTGTAAAGCGAATCACAGCTCCAATTGGCAACGAGATTATTACCCTCGTCAAGGACACCTCGCTTGCAAGCGTAATTGCAATTCCCGAAATACTGATGAACGCAAAGGATTTTTCAATGGAAGGTCTTATCTGGCCGCTGTTCTACTCGGCTGTATTCTTCCTTGCTTTCTGCGGAATACTGACGCTTCTCTTCTCGTTTATCGAGAAAAAGCTCGATTACTACAAGGGATAAGGAGGAACGGATATGTCGCTGTTAAAGGTTGAAAATATACAGAAAAGCTTTGGCAAAGCTCAGGTTTTAAAGGACATAAGCTTCTCGCTTGAAAAGGGCGAGGTTCTTGCGATTATCGGTTCTTCGGGTTCGGGCAAGACAACGCTTTTGAGATGTCTTAACTTTCTCGAAACACCGCAAAGCGGAAAAATCACGGTAAACGACAGCGTTCTGCTCGACTGCGGCAATAAAGCAAAAACAAGCGACGCTGAAATCAGAAAAAACAGACTTCATTTCGGACTTGTTTTTCAGTCGTTTAATCTTTTTCCGCAGTACAAGGTGATTGAAAACATCACACTCGCTCCGAAGATGCTTGCAAAGGAGCAGATAAAAAAGAGCGGAGAATTTATGGGTGCAAAAACCTATAAAGAAGCACAGGAGCTTATCGAAAAAAATGCGCTTTCACTGCTTGAAAAGGTAGGTCTTTCCGAAAAGAAGGACTCATATCCCTGCAATTTAAGCGGAGGTCAGCAGCAGCGTGTTGCAATTGCAAGAGCACTTGCGCTGAATCCCGACGTACTCTGCTTTGACGAACCGACCTCGGCACTTGACCCTGAGCTTACGGGAGAGGTGCTAAACGTAATCAGAGGGCTAAAATCCTCCGACAGCACGATGATAGTTGTCACTCACGAGATTGAATTTGCACGTGACGTAGCCGACAAAATCATCTTTATGGCCGACGGCGTAATTGCAGAGGAGGGCACTCCCGAGCAGGTTATCGGCAATCCGCAGAATCCGAGAACGCAGGCGTTCCTTTCAAGATTCAATCAATATGCAAAATAATTTTTCGGCTCAGAGTTTTAATACTTTGAGCCGTTATTTTATTGACAATATCGGACTTACGGTATAAAATTA
>CAZNUF010000199.1:0-3155 GCA_964576125.1 uncultured Ruminococcus sp.
CTCTATCAAGTCTAGCTTTAAGTGAAGTTTCTCCATCTCTAGCATCTATAACTTCACTTGATTGTTGTTGTGAAGATGTAAGTGCGTTAAATCTAGTTTCTACTTCATTTACTTTATTGTTTATAGAAGTTTCTAAATGCGTAATGCTTGGTGTATCACCTTTAGCACCTTGTGCTCCACGTTCACCTTGAAGTCCTCTATCTCCTTTATCACCCTTATCTCCTTTATCTCCTTTTACACCTTGTAAACCACGCTCTCCTTGTAGACCACGTTCACCTTGTATACCTTGTAGACCACGTTCTCCACGATCCCCTTTTTCGCCTTTATCACCTTTATCTCCTTTTAGACCTTGTAGACCACGTTCTCCTTGAATACCTTGTAAACCACGCTCTCCACGTTCGCCTTTATCACCCTTATCCCCTTTATCACCTTTAGCTCCTATTAACTCTGATTTAGGAGGTATAGCATTTATAGCGTTTTGAACTTCTTGACCTTTAGCAGTAACAAACGCATTAACTTCGGTAGTCTTAGTAGTTATAAAGTTATTAACTTGATTAGTTTTCAAATCAACAAACTCTTCAACTTCTTCTGTTTTTGTACTAACGAACGAATTTATCTCTTGTTTCTTTGTATCCACAAATGTATTAACTTCATTAACCTTAGTATCAAACGTATTAACCATTTCTGTATGTTTTTGTTCTCTTCTTAACTCATCATTAAGGTGAACATTATACATCGCAATACGTTTTTTCTCTTCTGCTCTTCTTTCATTTTCATCACTAATTCTTTGCTCTTCATTTTGAACACGAGTTTCTTCTGCTTGTACTCTGGCTTGTTCATTACTTATAGCTTCGTTATCAGTAGATGTTATCTCTGCTAGTGCTTCGTTTATTTTAGTTATAGCACCATTGTGATTGTCTATAAGGTTGTTATAAGCGTATTCTATCTCCTCAAAGTTATCATTCATTTGTGTAGGAGATATTATAGTGTTTTGTTGGAAGTTAGGAAAAGGTATGATGATGTTTTTAGTAAGTTTTAATTGTTTTAATTCTTTTTCTTTCATAGTTATCCTTTCCGTTATCTGTAACCTTTAAATTCGTACAGACCACTTATTTCATATATTTTCATTGGTTGATAAAGTTCTTCTTCTTCAAGCTCTCTATAATACTCTCTAGTTTCATAGTTTCTAGGTTGTCTTACATAGAACTTTCCATTACAATAGAACAAATCACCAACCTCTGTTTCTTGTTGATGTGGAAGCTCCGTTACATAGTCTTTAAACTTGTAACCATTACCTATCCATATCTTAAATGTTTTACCACGTCTACCAACCATTATCGGTAGTGAGCGAGATATATTAGATGCTATAAATCTACTCTTATCCCAAATAGCCTTGTCCCAAAGTGCTATTTCACTTTCTACTCTGTTTTCATTTTCAACAGAAACATAATCTATATCATATTTAACTCTCACATCACAACGTTTATTATCAAATACTTCCGATACTACATAGGTATCTCTGATTTGTTTAATACGTATAGGAGAGCCGAAATCTATGTCTTTAGAAGTCCAATAACAAGGTATAGGAAGTTTTAACTCTGGGTATTGATAATCGTAGTCGTAACATACATTATCGTCAAAATACATTATTTCACTTCTATCTCTACCTAATAAGAATTTATCGTGATAGTTAAACATTATTACGTTTTCAGTACCAGAGTAAACAGTCCAAGCCATTAATTGATAGTTATATATAAGACTCAAATCATCTAACTGTATCCACCATTCACCATTGTATGGGTCGTAACCTGTGTGGCAATTACGCACATCACTAATAGTTTTAGATAAAGGTTTTTCAAATAGATTAACCTTAGTGTTAAGTTGTTGTGTAGCAAGTATTAACTCACTAGAGTTAGTTGTTTTAAGTTTATAACAGTTACCGTCAGTTCCTACATAAAACATAAAATTATGTATCACATCTGCACAATGGTCGTTTGCTATACCTGTATGAGTGTTTATTTTTACAAGAGAATATGCTTCACTCGTATCTCTGTTTGTATTACCGTGTAAAGCGTAAACATCTTTATCTCTACCAAATATTACAGAGTCGGCAAATACTCTCATACAGTTTATCTTATCTCCATTAGGAGGTAATTGTACAGGAAGTGATGCAGGGAAGTAAAACGGATTAAGTATATCACTTATATAAACCATATTAGGGTCGTCTGGATTACCTGTGGCATAAAGTCTATCCTTGTGTACTATAAGCATATTACAATTGTTAGTTTGCATATTAGTACCTTTGTAACCGTCCTCTAATTCGTATTGACAAGGCTCATACCAAGTTTTCCACCTATGGTCTCTAAATTGTTCTTCTTTCCATTCCCCTTTTGTGGCAGGTTTAGGGTTAGGAGTAAAACCTTCTGGTGGAGAAGCTATAAAGAATATACGTGGTAAATCCATAGTTTCTAAATCTTCTAGTTTGAAAAATCTTATGTGATTTGCCCCATCAACTAGGAAAAACTTATCCATAAACTGCACTCCACTAACAGGCTTATATACACCATCTTGTCCCCACGGTATAAATATTGGAGTTCCGTCAGACCTAACATACACAAAGTCCTCATCAACGTGCATTAATAAAGTCTCAACTCCTGGCTCTGGTCTTAACACCCACAATCTACGTAATTTACCTTCTATGTTGTGTGCAGGGTTGTGAAATGTGTATTTAGTTAAACCACTTCTTTTTTCAAGTATACCGTCTTTTCTAAAACGTACATTTAATAGATTAGGGCTTTCATTATCGTTAAGTCTTGAAGGAGAAGATGTATTATTAAGTCCTCCTGTAAAATTCTTAACAGTAAAAGTTATTCTTTGAGGTGATGCAGGAACAGAAGAGTTGTTTATAAATGATTTGCTATTAAACATACTATTCACCACCTAATACAAATTTAGTGAAATACACATCTTTAACTGCGTCAAATGGTTTGTTGTTACTTTCATCATAACCTTCTATAACAAGTTCTCCGTCGTTTATAAGTTGTTCCATTTCAGAAGTCTTGTACTCGTATTCATTCATAAATTGTTGTGCTAAGTAGTTTTGTTCATCTTGTGTAAAACATCTACTAGCACCATATATAGCAAGTAAGTGATGA
>CAZNUF010000200.1:0-3153 GCA_964576125.1 uncultured Ruminococcus sp.
ATACGTATATTAATATTGTCGGAGGACTTCGTGTTGATGAGCCTGCAATAGATTTGTCAATTGCAATGGCGCTTATCAGCAGTCTTAAAGACACTCCGATTAATGAAAAAGCTGTCGCATTCGGTGAAATCGGTCTTTCAGGCGAAATAAGAGCCGTTTCACAGGCGCAAATGAGAATAAATGAAGCTGTAAGGCTCGGATTCAATAAAATAATTATGCCTTATCATAATTTAAAAGGCGTTCATTGTGATGATGCAGAGCTTATCGGCGTTAAGAATATAAGACAGGCTTTTGAGGCTATAATCTGATGAGTACTTTTGTTATGTCGGACAAGTATCCTTGCTTTGTAAGGGAAATTGAAAAGCTCGGTCATACCGTTATTTCAAGCGTTACGGTAGATACTTTTCCGATTTCCGAACAAAAACACGCTGATATGCAGATTTTACCGATAAATAGTGACATATTTATTCTTAATGAATGTACTGTGCTTGCCCAAAAAATACCAAACGATAGATTAATTTATTGCGATAAAAAAGCAGGGAATAAGTACCCCGAAGATATTTTGTTGAATTTTCTCTATCTCAACAACACTTTATACGGCAAGCTTTCTGCAATTGACAAAAATTTGCTTGATTACTGCAAAGAAAACAAAATCAGAACAGTCAATATAAATCAGGGCTATGCACGCTGTTCAACACTTGTTCTGAATAAAAAAGCGGTAATCACTTCTGATTTATCCATTGAGAAAGCATTAAAAAAAGATGGGGTAGAGGTACTTCTCATTTCATCCGGCAGCATTGTACTTGATGGATATGATTACGGTTTTATAGGCGGTGCAAGCGGTAAAATTGAAGAAAATACGATTGCTTTTTTTGGAAATGTTACAAGTCATCCGGATTATAAAAAAATCGAAAATTTTTGTGACAATCATAATTTATCAATAAATGTTATTTGCCCTTATATGCCCCTGACAGACATAGGGGGAATAGTTAAAATATAAAAACGGCACGAAGATTTAAACATCAATGTGCCGTTTTTTATAATTATTCAGTATTCTTTTTCTTAACTTTGGAAAGAGGATTTGAGTCAGCCGCATTTTTCATCTGCTCCGAGCTTAAATGGGTGTATATTTCGGTTGTTCCGAGATTCTCGTGACCGAGAACTTCTTTAAGCACTCTAACGTCAACACCGCCATGTTGATACATAAGCGTAGCCGCTGTATGGCGTAGCTTATGGCAGGAATAGCCTTGTGCGTCAAGACCGATTTTCGCAAGGTATTTGTATACCATAGCCTGAATTGTTTTAACAGACATACGCTGACTATTTCGACTAATAAATAACGCCTTTTTATCCTTAACTCCATCAACAGGACGCACCTTCATATAATCGTTTATTGCGTCAATGCAAGCAGAATTAAGATATACAACACGCTCCTTGTTGCCTTTACCGACAACTCTCATTGTGTTATCAGAGCGTATGTCAGTATAATTCAGTCCTGACATTTCCGAAACACGCAAGCCGCAATTGAGGAACAGCGTAATTATAGCATAGTCACGCTCTCTATATTTTCCTTCAACAGCATTGAGAAGCTCAATACTTTGTTCGAGAGTAAGGTACTTTGGCAACGCTTTTTTACGTTTAGGAACTTCAAGCTGAGAAATAGGGTTATTAGATATTAAATGCTTTTTTGAGAAAAGATAATCAAAAAAGCCTTTCAGACTTGAGCATTTTCTTGCTCTTGCGGCACTTTGATTATTACGTTCACGGTATAGGTAATCCATATATTCGTATGCATCATTCAGCGTAACTGATTTTATTAAATCAATATCCACATCATCAATTTTTATATTCTCAAATTCTGTATCATCAGAAACAATCTTTCGGGATTTTTTCAGATATCTGAAAAAAGTACGCAAGTCAATGTAGTATTCATCTACAGTTTTTTTTGATTTAATTTTTATAGTTTCAAGATAAAACAAATATTCTTTTATAATCTGCGGAGCCTCATCACGAAACGAAACTGCCATAAAATCACCGTCCAAAATTTTCTGCAAAAGTCAGCTGCTTTATAATTAATAATTATAACTTTTCTTCAGAATATATAACGCATAACTATTTTTCTTAATTATACCATAAAAAGAGGTAGGATAATTCCAAAATAGAAAATTATACAAAATTAATATTTTGTATAATTCAGGGAAGGAGATATATAAAACAAACCGATATAAAGTGCTTTTTCATAAATAGCGGTTGAATCAGCAGTATTTATTATAATCTCCATTTGACGGTATCGGATGAGTCAGTCCAAGTACATTAGGCCACAATCCGGTATCATCAATGATAAATCCCATAATCATTCCCATATGTGTGTGCAGATGTCTGAACTGCGCAAGTATCAATGTGAATTTTGTGTATTCGCAATTTTCAGGAAAATCTAATAATTCTTCATCAGTAAGATTAGAAATGTATTTGTCAATTTTAATTCGTATCTGACTGAAATAATTATCTATATCGTTACGTGACAGGGTTTTACTTGATACAGCATCAAGATTATTCAGATTTTCTGAATGAATACTTGGCTCAAAGTAATTTTTATCACGTGGATTGATAAACCATAAATCAAGCGAATGCAATGTATGATATATATGTTTCCAAAGCGGCATATCGCAGTATTCCTTATTCCATAAGCTGTCAGGTACACAGTCAATTACATTCTTAATTTCCCATAGTGCTCTTTTAGTCTGTTCAGCTATAATTCCTGTCATTGTATTTTGTTTCATTTTACCTATCCTCTATTTGTTAATTATTTAACAATCTTAATTAATTCTATTTTTCTGCAATATTCGTCGGAAAACGTGTTTTCATATATACTGTAGTACTCTTCATAAGTCACTTCACAATTATGCGTCAGAACTTCCATTTCAACACCTATAAGATTTACTTTAAACGGCATTACAGACATTCCGTTTTTGATATAAAATGATTTCCTACGTTTACGTTCTTCAAAATTATCACATTCAGCTTCCGTGTTTTCAATTTCAAGAATAAAGCGTTTGTTTTTATATCTTTCAAAAAGCAATTTTAACGCTGTCGAGCCTACATTCTGTCCCCTGCTTTCAGGCGCAACAGCAAAATAATCGAGTAAAACCATAT